>NZ_BAAHBI010000008.1:0-212057 GCF_054776755.1 Spirosoma litoris
GTCAAAGAACTGTGCGCCTGGCCCGTTGGCCGAAGCGTGGTTGAGAAGTGATTTAAAAACTCTTAAATCGTGTCTCGTTGTTTGGGAGTGCAAAGGTACGCCTTATTTCCCATTTGTCAAGTAAAATCGAAATTATTTTTTAACTTATTTTTTCGATCTTTTTCACTTAACTGATTGACTTCAAAAGACTTAACCCTCTTTTCATCAATCGTTCCCGTCATTTGGGAGTGCAAAGGTACGAGACTTATTTTTGTTTGTCAAGTAAATCTGAAAATAAATTTTTGCGATTGATTTTCAGCGAGTTGCACTTAATGAGTTGATTTCGAGTAGCTTGTGCTATTGTTCTCAACTCATTTCCCTGATTTGGGACTGCAAAGGTAGGGTGATTTTACCCCTTTGTCAAGCCCCTATCCCAAAATAAATGGGAGCCCCACCAAACATTATTTGGTAAGGCCCCCAGCCTCAATCACTTACACACTACAAAATTTCTATATTTTTTTCAGTAAGTGATTTTTCTTGCCTTTTGAAATCAATACATAGCGATCCTGTAGCCATTCTAAGTCCACAGAAGCACCGGGATCGGCTACTTTTGTTTTGTTAATACTAACCGCGTTTTGTGTTATTGCCCGTCGGGCTTCGCCTTTCGAGGCATACACTTCTCCCCTACTAGCTACAGATAATAAGTCTGTAATATCCTTACTATTGGCCAATTCTTCAGCCGACACTTCCGTTTGGGGTACGCCATCAAATATTACATCAAACTCATCTACCTGAATTGACCGTAGGGTTTCAAGCGTAGCTTTTCCGAATAAAACCTCAGATGCCTTTACGGCCAGGTCATAGCCCGCTTGCGAATGAATACGGATCGTGACATCCTTAGCGATTGCTTTTTGCAGAATCCGTAAATGAGGGGCCTCGTTATGCTGGCGCTCCAACTCCTCAATTTCTTCACGCGATAGGAGCGTGAATACTCGTATCAGGCGGGGGCAATCGGCATCAGCTGCGTTCAGCCAAAACTGATAGAACTGGTACGGTGAGGTCAGACTTGGGTCGAGCCAAACGTTACCGCTCTCCGATTTACCGAATTTGGTACCATCTGCTTTAGTTACCAGAGGTGTGGTCAGCGCGAAAGCCTGGTATTCTTCACGGCCTTCTTTACGTCTGATTAATTCAGTGCCAGTCGTGATGTTACCCCATTGATCGGAGCCGCCCATCTGTAATCGGACATTCTTATTCTTATAGAGCCAGTAAAAATCATAGCCCTGCAATAACTGGTAAGAGAATTCGGTGAAGGAAATCCCGGTCTCGAGCCGCTTCTTGACCGAATCTTTCGCCATCATATAATTGACGCTGATATGTTTGCCTGCTTCACGAAGGAAACCCAGAAACGAAATCTCCTTAAACCAATCGTAATTATTGACCATTTCGGCAGAATTGGCCCCACTATCAAAGTCGAGGAATTTGGTTAGCTGCTGCCGGACTCCCTCCTGATTACGTCGTAAGGTCTCTTCGGACAGAAACTCTCGCTCAGCGGCTTTACCCGACGGGTCACCAATCATACCGGTTGCTCCTCCAACCAGTGCAAACGGTTTGTGGCCAGCTCGCTGTAAATGCACTAGCAACATGACGGTTGCTAAGTTACCGATATGGAGCGACGCGGCTGTAGGATCGAATCCAATATAGCCCGCCGTCAGTTCTTTCTGGAGTTGTTCTTCAGTACCGGGGGTCATGTCGTTCAACATGCCTCGCCAGCGGAGTTCTTCAATAAAATTCATAAAGAGCGAAAGAGTGCAAGAGCGAAAGAGCGATTTGAGGGGGCGTTTCTTGTTCGCTCTTGCACTCTTTCGCTCTTTCGCTCTTTAAATTCTAAATATTCGATTGCAAAATTAATAATTACGGTAAAAGCAATGACGAATCGCCATAACTCAGGAAGCGATAATCGTTTTCGAGCGCTTCCTTATAGATACGCTTCCAATCATCGCCAATAAGCGCAGAGATCAAAAGAATCAGCGTCGAGCCGGGTTGGTGGAAATTGGTAACAATACCTTTACACAATTTGAATTGATAGCCTGGTGTAATGTAGATGCCCGTATACGCTACGATCGACTCTTTATTGTCTTCAATTAGGTATTGTAAGACTGCCTTTAACGAATCCTCTGCTTTGGGTTGTTCCTGAATGGGAACCTGATAGGCATAATGCTGATCAAGTTGGAACGGGTCGGCATCCTCACGTATTAATTTAACGCCCATCCAATACAAACTTTCCAAGGCACGCATAGAGGTTGTCCCAACAGCTACTATAGTATCAATATGTGCGAGCAGGTTGCGGAGATTCTGCTGCGTGTACACAACCTCCTCCGTATGCATATGATGCTGTCGAACATCTTCCGTTTTAATAGGTTGAAATGTTCCAGCCCCTACATGCAGCGTTAAATAGTCATGATCAATGCCTCGGCTGGCCAATGCGTCGAATACAGCCGGAGTGAAATGTAGACCAGCTGTGGGTGCAGCTACCGCTCCTTCCTGCTTCGAGTAAACCGTTTGGTATGTTTCCCGATCCGTCTCTGTAGCATCACGTTTGAGATAGGGCGGCAACGGAATTTCGCCCGCATATTGTATGAGCTGGGCGAACGTCAATTCGGCAGGTTGCCAACTTAATTCAACGGCCGATTGCTCATACGTATGCCACCGTACCGACAACTTGACCTCTCCGTTTGGCGTTGGCAACGTTGTTTCCAGCGTTTCGTCTGGTTTCCAACGTTTACGATTGCCAATCATTCCCTGCCAGACGGTCGAGCCTGTGGCTTCCATTGCCTGGCTAATAGGCTGAGAATTCGGGAAGGGATTAAGCAGAAACAGTTCGATAACTGCTCCTGTTGGCTTGGTAAAATGTAGCCTTGCCGGAATGACCTTTGTATTATTAAAGACCAGAAAGCTGGTTGCAGGCAATAAATCCGGCAAACTAGTGAATCGTTCGTGACGAACCTGGCCCTGCTGATACACAAGCAGCTTCGACGAATCGCGCTGAGGGAGCGGAAATCTGGCGATACGCTCATCGGGCAAATCGTACTGAAACTGACTCAATAACAATTCATTTGTTTCAGTCATCGTCACCGGGTTTCATGAACAAACGAATAGGCAACCAAGCCAATACTGCAATCAGGATAACAGTAGTTAGCGGTAAAAGCCAAGCATACTCAATGTATCGAATCGGACGGTCAGATCGATTGAGGAATGAAAGTACCAATAGGCCCAGGCCTAGTATCGTATTAATAGATGCGATAATCATGCTAAACCATTCCTTAAAGAGCACGTTGAGCTTGGGTCGGTGATTCGCCCAGACAGCCTGATTAGGCACCATAAGCTGGGGAGTTGGTACACGCAGAAAAAGTCGGGCTACGGCATTAACCAGTGTATTGTTAATCAGGAAAATGGCAATGGCGATGTAAAAAATTGTTTCGCGATTGATCGTTTGAATGGGGTGATTCTGATCGTCGAACCGAACATTAACGTAATCGGGATACGAGATATAACTGCTAAACAGCGCGAACAAGAATCCGGCAATGGACAGAACACGCCACACGCGGACAAAAAAAGTACCTGCTTTCATTTAAAAGAGTGAAAGAGCGAAAGAGTGAAAGAGCAAGCTTAGGTTCCAGCAAAACTCATCCTCTTTAATCAGCTCGTTAAAATTAGGGTGCAAAGGTACGGCTGGAACAGTTGAAATCCGTTAGTTTCGTCCCTTCACTCTTTCACACTTTCAGTCATTCGCTCTTTTATTACCATGAAGATTTACACAAAAACAGGCGATAATGGCCAAACTGCATTGATTGGTGGGCGTCGGATAAGCAAAGCCGATTTACGAATTGATGCCTATGGAACGGTTGATGAACTTAATTCATGGATCGGACTGGTACGCGACCAGCCAGTTAATGAGAGTCGGAAAGGGTTGTTAAAAGAAATTCAGGATCGGTTATTTACCGTCGGAGCCGAACTGGCCACTGATCCCGAAAAGGCTCCTACACGGGCAATTCCTGTCATTACTCCAGACGATGTACTTCAGCTCGAACAGGCAATGGACACTATGGATGCCGAGTTACCAGAATTGCGCGCTTTTGTTCTACCCGGCGGTAATCAGTCAGTATCGTTTTGTCACCTCGCTCGAACCGTTTGCCGCCGAGCCGAACGACTGACAATTGCCTTAACGGAAGAATCACCAGTCGATGCATTAGTCCTTCAATACCTGAATCGATTATCCGATTACCTATTTGTTCTTGGCCGAAAAATGGCACAGGAATTGAATGCGGAAGAGGTAGCCTGGAAGCCCAGAACGTAACCTGATTTTTGTCACGCTGACGAAGGAAGCATCTTAAATTCTCCTGACAATTTGATATGGAAATGGTAAGATGCTTCCTTCGTCAGCATGACAAAGAAAAAAAAGTTGTCAAGACAACTAAACTTACTCAATCTAATTTTTTAGCTTTGCCGCAGCCTGACCATCAGCAGGCTAACTCATTAACCACAGCTGTTATGACGACGGACGTATTGCAAATTGAATTGCGGAAAGCGGAACGCTCCCGCCTTCAGGAGGTAGATTTTAATCATCTGCCTTTCGGAAAACATTTCTCGGACCACATGTTTGTGGCCGATTTCGTAGATGGTGAATGGCAAAATCAAATGATTGTGCCATTCGACAATTTCACGCTAAGCCCCGCTCTGTCGTCGCTACATTATGGCCAGTCAATTTTTGAAGGCATGAAAGCGTTCAAGAACGAAGCTGGTGAAGTATTGATGTTCCGTCCGCAAGCCAACTTTGAGCGGATGAACGAGTCCGCAAAGCGGATGTGCATGGCTACCCTACCCGAAGAAGTATTCATGGGTGGTCTGGAAACGCTGCTTCGTATCGATGCAGATTGGGTGCCTGATACACCTGATAGCTCGTTGTATATCCGTCCGTATATGTTTGCAACCGATACATATCTTGGCGTAGCTCCCTCGAAAACGTACCGTTTCTGCATTTTCACCTGTCCGGTAGGCGCTTACTATTCAAACCCACCCAAACTGAAAGTGGAAACCGAATTTATTCGCTCGGCTCCCGGTGGTGTGGGGTACGCTAAATGTGCTGGTAACTACGGCGGTTCGCTGTACCCAACGTTAATGGCGCAACAACAAGGATACGATCAGTTGATCTGGACCGATGCTCGCGAACATAAATACATCGAGGAATCGGGTACAATGAACATCATCTTCGTTATTGATGGCAAAATTGTAACACCAGCCACCTCCGATTCAATTTTGAAAGGTGTTACCCGCGATTCGATTTTGAAAATTGCCCGAAGCTGGGGTATGGACGTCGAAGAGCGCCTGGTTTCTATCGAAGAAGTAATCAGTGGTATCGAAACCGGTCGATTAACTGAGGCTTTTGGTGCTGGCACGGCCGTAGGTTCATCGCCTTATTCGCTCATTGGCTACAATGGTAAAGACTATATGCTGCCTGAATTTGCTCCCGAAGATTCGGTTGCGGTTCGGGTGAGAAATTATCTGAGCGATTTACGCACAGGTAAGATTGCTGATAGCTTTGGCTGGATGCATCGCGTTTAATTTCACTATCCTTCAACTAAAAAAGCCCTGGCCGTTTGGTCGGGGCTTTTCTGTTTGATAGCTATTGCCCATCCAATTATATGTCGATTTAGAAACGCAGGAGCCTTAAAATAAAATTTAACACAGGTTTAATTGTCTTTTTTCAATTAAAGTAGTTATTGGAGCAACTTTCCTTCCCTACGTATTTATCTACATCTCTTATGAAAGCGGCCCCAGTACTTCTGTCTCTACTCATTAGTAGTTTCTTGTTCAATTCCTGCAAAAAGGACGAAGCTCAACCTGTGCAAATTGCGAATGTACTTACGGGTGGAGATTTTGAAACATCGCCTTACTCGACCTGGAGGACAGACGTTCTCAAAAATTCTACGACTCGTCCCACAAGTTATACTGTCGATTATTCGACCGAAGCCTCCTCCTCGCCCACTCACTCTATAAAAGTTAGTTGCAATCTGGCCCAGACTGATTCGACCTATCAACTTTTTCAGCAAGATCTGTTAACGTCTACTACGCCCATTCCTACGGGTGCCAAGCTAACCTTAAAGGTCAAAATTAAAACCGTTAACATACAGGGTAACGGAATTTCGATTGCTATAGGAGGCAACCTGGGCGTCAACGATAACTATGCCCCTGCTTTTTATACATCGACTGAGGGGAAAACATCGATTACCGGGACCAATGATTTTAAAGAATATTCCATAACCTTCGATTCGTTTCCTGCGAAAACCTATAGCTATTATGCGTTAATCTTTTTCCTGCCCAAAACTACGGGTACTGCTTATTACGATGATGTCTCGTTATCGGTAAATTAAGGAAACGGCAAACGTTGATAGTTATCAGGTTGGTTTCTCTTCATTATTCGGTTATGTTAATGCCCCATCAAGCTTTTCGCCTTTTGCTCTTTCTTGGGTTTAGTCTGGTTGTGGTAAGTTGCAAAAAGACTGACCCTGACCCACTTGCAGACTTATCTTCTGACAAAGTCAGCGTTGTTCAGGCATTCAACAAAGTCATCCTGCCACTACAGGATGCTGACCCTACGCGTGATTTTACCGAGTTGGCTCCCCTTGATACCATCCTGGCAAAAGCGCAGGTGGTGGGTCTGGGCGAAGGCACGCACGGTACGCGAGAATTTTTCCGCATGAAAGATCGATTGTTTCGCTATCTGGTTCAAAAACATGGCCATCAGACCATCGCTTTTGAAGCTAATTTCGGACGCGCAGTTATTGTAAATCGGTTTATTCATGGCCAAAGTACGGGTCTGTCGGCCGCAACCTCAGCGGCTAAAAGCATGTATTTCTGGACGTGGTCGACCGACGAAGTACGCGAATTACTCCAATGGATGAAAGACTACAATGCTGGTAAATCGGCCGACAAACAACTATCCTTTTACGGTTTTGATTGCCAGTATGCTGATGATGAATTTCCATTAATCACCGAGTTTCTAACTAAAGTTGACCCAGCTTCTGTACCACGCGTTGATTCGTTAGTCACTCAATTGGCACTCCTTGGTCAATCATCAGCAACAGATCAACTCCGGCAGCAGTATGCAAACCAGTTGACTGCGTTATCTAATCTTTTTATCTCAAATGAAAGTCAATGGGTTGCTTTAGGGGGGCGGCAGGAGTACGAAATTGCCAGGCAAGCGGCTCGCGTTCTTTTCCAGCAACAGGATTTAGGTGATGCAAGCTCCTGCAATTATAGTGTCAAACGAGATCGGTACATGGCTGAAAATGTTCAATGGATGTTAACGAGGGCGAACATTGGCAAATTAACCTTATGGGCCCACAACTATCATATTGCCAATATTCCTTATGCGTTCTGTAACTTTCCATCAATGGGCGCTATCCTGAAAGAGCAATTGGCCAATAAGTACCTGATGGTCGGTCAATTGCTCACGAACGGTTCGTTTACCGTAGTTGATGCCTCTCAGAGCAGTCGTAATTTAAAGGCTCTATCAGTTCGTACCGAAGGGGTAACTAACTCATTTAACTATTTACTTGGAAAAGGGCAATACGCCAACTTTGCTCTGAATCTTCACGATGCCAAATTAAGCTCAACCTTAACAGATTGGCTGAGCACCAAGTACCCGCTCTTCGAAGTCGGTGCCCTGTTTGATGAAAGTAAACCCGAGCAGTACTATAGCATAACGGCATTGACAGGGCGCTACGATCTGTTGATTCATTTTCGGGACACTACCCCTAGCCAGCTACTTCCCTAAAAAACACCTTTACCGAAACGCCTTACCGCTAGTTTACGCATCTATTCATTTTTTCCACCATCAACTATTATGATTCGGCTCGTTCTATTGCTTTGCACTTTATCTGTTTTAAAGACTTATGGCCAAATCGTCGTTTATAAAGACGACAAAGGGCAGATCTTAACAAAATCGGATAGCTATGCCTCAGGCCGACAAACGGCCACAACAGCGACCTACACACAGGTAACGTTTCTGGAAAGCCCTTTCTACACCTTTCCCGTTTGGCAAGAGGGCAAAGTTCAACTAGATAAATCAGGAAAAGAGCTGGACTGCGAACTGGCTTATAATCTGGTTACTAGTGAAGTCCTGTGCAAGTTTGCCGGTGATTCTGCTGTGAAAGTGATTACGCCCGAATTGTTTACCATCAACACTACCAAGTTTGTACGTTTGCAAAACAGCATAGCTGGTCTGGACTATCGAACGTATTTTTCAATTGTCCATAACGGACCAACTAAGCTTTGGACGAGTTTGAGCAGTCAACTAGAGCCGCGCAACAGTGCCGAAGAAGTAAAAACCCGGTATTATAAAGATCTGAATATTCAGGGCATCTATCGCGTCAAAACAAAGTACTACATCCAAAAAGGAGACCGTGAACCTAAGCTCATCAACTTATCCAAAAAATTGCTGTTAGAGGCTTTTGCCGATCAAGCCCAGGCCCTGGAATCGAGAATTCCTAACCGGCAACTGACCACGAACGATGTCATCGATATCATCAATATCTATGATTCGCTGGTCGTTGCCAATCAAAAAAACCTTGCTCATTTAAGTAAAGAAGAATTATTCAAGCGCAATCTCGAATCCCAGATCACGTATCCTGGCTGGGTTGGGAAACAAGGAATTTACGGGCGTGTTTATGCGGGATTCGATGTCGATGCACAGGGAGGCATTCAAAATGTAGTCATTCTTAGCCCGGAAAATATTGGGTTTGGCTTCACGGCTGAAGTGAAAAAGGCACTGGAAAATCTAACAAATGTAAGTCCCGACTTTAAAGGCAGATACGCAGTACCTATTGCATTCATCTATACAAACAAAAAGGAAAAATCAGGCCCACACATACCCATAAATCGCTTACCCGAAGACCGTGTAGGAGATCGTCAGATGCTGGACGAAATTGCTGTACCCTATGTGGTGACAACGCCCGTAATTGCCAGCAGAGAGGTTTGGGGCTATTATAAATAGACAGTAAGTAGTACACAGCACGGGGTAGTTACAGCAGGTAGAATCAAAAGTGATCTGGCTACCAGAAGAATAACTACGGCCTCAAGTAGAGATTTATTGCCGTGGCGCACCGGTTTTGGTATGAGTTTTGCCGCTAGCATTTACTGTAGCAATTTTCAGTCTTGAACCAGTACGCTAATGACTCTAGTCCGTTACTTGTGGCTATGTTGCTTTCCTCTTTTTTGTTTAGGTCAGCAACCAGGCGTTATTAAAACGCAGAAAACGGTATTTACTATTTCGGCGGTAGATGATAAAACATCGGCAGAAGTAGCCGCACAGTTTACCATTGAGGCAAAGCAGTCCAAGAAAAAATTTGTTGGCAAAAGCCAGCTTGATGGCAAATCCTTTGCCTTTATACTAACGCGTACCGACACGCTGAATGTAATAACCAGTGCTCCTGGCTATTATGAAGCCGAAGAATTGATGGTGGTTACGTGCGATACCTGCACCGATTACGGTTACGTTGTGCGGCTTGAGAAAGAAGAACCAAAGCCCGATAGCATTTTTCGAAACCTGCAGGTTAATCAAGCTTTCAGGCTCGATAATCTGTATTTCGATCAAAGCAGCTATTTACTTCGTCCAGAATCATTTCCTCAGTTGGACAAACTCGTAAAAACATTAGCCACCACGCCAAATCTGGAAATCGAAATAGCCGGACATACCGATAATGTTGGCGATCGACGGCTAAATAAGGCCCTCTCAGAGAACCGGGCTAAAGTAATTGCCAGCTATATCTCTCGGAAAGGAATTGACGAGAAACGGATTCACTACAATGGCTATGGCGATACGAAACCGGTTGCGCCCAACGATTCAGAAGAAAATAAAAAAAAGAACCGACGCGTTGAATTTGTTGTCTTAGCGATGTAAGATTGGTCAGACAATCGTCAAGTTTTGTCAGAAGTAGTCAGAGAAGTCAAAAAAGCCTGGCCCTGATAATGTTTTGACTATATCTGACCATTTTTGACCATCAATGACAACCTATTTCGTAAAACCCGGATCCATTGTACGCCAGATTTGGGGCGATGCCGATGTGATTCTGCTTGTTTTCGCTGGATCGGCTGCCGAATTTGCGCTCAACAAAGCCGTTGACTGGCTTTTTTATACAGGCAAGCTACCTGCCGACCCCATCGGTCGTTTGTTCTCAACAGTTCGTTACGCTCAGGAAATTGTATTCTTTCCTGAAGATAAGGCCCGACAATCGATTAGCCGGATGGGTGCTATTCATACCGGCATTGAGCATAAACGAGGCTACCAAATTCCCGACTGGGCCTATCGGGATGTGCTTTACATGCTCATTGATTATTCCGAGCGAGCCTATGAAACCTTAAAACGACCCCTCTCCAACCCTGAACGCGAGGAACTGTTCAGTGTATTTCAACAGGTTGGGGTCGGCATGGGCGTACCCAGTTTACCCACCACTTATGCCGATTGGAAAATTGATCGGGAGGCTCACCTCAATCGGGATTTGGTTCATAGTGAGTTTACCGATAAATTGTTCCGGCGATATCAGGAAGAACTGGGTAACTGGCGGTACAAGTTGCTTCTCCAGGTACAGGGTATACTCGTGCCCGAGCAAGTACGGCAGTTGCTGAATCTTTCAAATAAATCGCTGCTGAATTATTCGCTGGGTTTGTATAGTCTGCTGAATGCCCTTGGTCTCCGATCGGTTGTGCAGCGGATACTATTACCAACCCAATACCTGGACCAGATTCGAAGTTTGGACCAGTAATTTTTTAGTTTCAAGTTTCAGGTTCAATGTTACAGCAAATACATCATAAACTTGGAACCTTAAGCCTGGAACTCAACTCTCATCAACATGCCTACTAACCCTATTACAACCTCCATTTTCGATCTGTTTAAGGTCGGACCGGGACCATCGAGTTCGCACACAATCGGCCCGATGAAGGCAGCTTTCGATTTTCGGCAACGACTAGCCCAGCTCCCCCCTGTAACTCAGCAGCAGGCTACTGCCATTCATGTGCATCTGTATGGTTCGCTGAGCGCGACGGGCAAAGGACACGGCACCGACCGGGCTATTGTTGCTGGCTTATTGGGCTGGCAACCCGAAACTACTGACCCCGATGCGCTACTTAAACTGCTACGTGATAACTCTGTAACCTATCCAATTTCTGTTGGCGATCAGCTTATTGAGCTTGGCCCCCAACAGATTCATTTTGAGCGCATTCGGTACGACTCACCCTACCATAATACGATGGTACTGAGGCTCGCCAACGGAGAACAGACTCTCTATTCGGAAGAATACTATTCTATTGGAGGTGGCTTTATTATTCGTAAAGGAGAACCCGAAATAGACCCCAGTAGTCTGTCGGTACCCTATCCATATGCAACGATGGCGGAGCTGAAAAACCAGCTCAAAATCAATAAGATTTCGCTGGACGAGTTGCTGATGGCCAATGAAATGGCGCTAACCCATCGTACCAAAGCGGAAGTAAACCAGCGGCTCGATCAGATTCTGGACTTTATGCACAAAGCCGTTCGGCGCGGGCTTCGACATAAAGGCATTCTACCTGGTTCTATTAAACTGACCCGAAAAGCACCGATTCTGTTCCATCAGGCCAAAGGCATGAGCCAATCGTCGGATAGTTTTTTGATCTTCCTGAATGCGTATTGCCTCGCGGCTTCGGAAGAAAATGCGGCTGGTGGCATTGTTGTAACAGCCCCAACTTCGGGCGCTTCAGGTGTCATACCGGGTCTTACGTATTTGGCCAAACACCACTTTCATTACGATCGACCAACGTTGCGGGCTGGTATGCTGGCGGCTGCGGCTATTGGCTTCTTAGTAAAACACAATGCCAGTATCTCAGGTGCCGAAATGGGCTGCATGGGCGAAATTGGGACAGCCTCGGCTATGGGAGCGGCTTTTTTGACCCGTTGCGCGCAACCGATTGGCGATATTGCCCCCATCGAAGCTGCCGCCGAAATTGGCATTGAACACCACCTCGGCATGACCTGCGACCCCATTGGTGGTTACGTCCAGATCCCATGTATCGAACGCAACGCGATGGGTGCCGTAAAAGCGTATAATGCCTTTCTACTAGCAACTTCCGGGGCTGCTTCGTTCCAGAAAATCTCACTCGATGCGGTCGTCAAAGTAATGAAAGCCACTGGTCGCGACATGTCGACAAAATATAAGGAAACCTCCGAAGCCGGACTGGCGCTGAGTGCTACTGAATGTTAAAAATTTAAGGAGAAGGGGGAAGAAAGGGACAAGAGGGAGGAAGGGAAAGTCAGGGATAGGCGTTCTTCATTTTTTATCCTTTCTCCCCCCTCGTCCCTTTCCTCCCCCTTCTCCTTTTTTAAACAATTCAGGCTGTTTAATGCGTTTTTAATAAAATGCGTACATTCAACGCAGCACTTAGTTGACTTATGTCCAATATTTACACACCCCAGCAGCAACGAGTTTTACTAATTACGAGCCTGATTGTCATTGCAGGCTTTATCATTTATGGCCTCAGCGGCTACATATCGGCTTTTCTGGGGGCAGGTATTCTCTACGTTGTCTTTCAACCCTGGTTTATTGCGCTAGCCATCAAACGAAATTGGAACCGATCGCTGGTGACGTCTATCTTGATCGTCTTCTCAGTGGTTGTGATTATTATGCCGTTTCTAACGCTGAGTTTGCTACTCATCGACCGAATTCAATATTATTCGCAGCATACCCAGGATATTTTAAACTTAGTCAAGAAAGCAGAGGAATTGACAGGTTATAAGATTACCAATCAACAAAACATTCAGTCTCTTCTCCGTCAGGGTGGCACCTATGCCAGTCGATTACTGCCATCGTTGGCCGGTAGTACACTCGACTTTATTGTCATACTGGGTCTTATGCTGTTCACCATGTATTTCATGTTTGTGCAACAGGAAGCCTTTCAGAAAGGGCTTCAGAAATACCTGCCGTTCAAACGAGATACGCAAAAGGAGCTTGGGGAATCACTCAAAAACAATGTAAATGCCAATGTGTTGGGTCAGGCATTGGTTAGTTTGGTACAGGGTGTGCTAACCGGATTAACTCTGTGGATTTTTGGTGTACCCGATTCATTATTCTGGGGGACCGTGGCCTTTTTCATGGCATTTATCCCCGTCCTTGGAACTCCAATTATTTGGGCTCCAGCCGGATTAATTCAGATCTCGCAGGGTAACACGGCGCAGGGGGTGGGTATTCTGGTTGTCGGAGCGGTGGTGATCATCAATATCGATAACTTACTCCGCATTATGCTAGCCAGACGTATGGGCGATATTCACCCACTCATTACGCTGGCGGGTATTGTGTTAGGCGTACCTATTTTTGGGATTCTGGGCCTGGTTGTCGGTCCATTACTCCTCTCCTACTTCATCGTTCTCATTCAGGTTTTTGAACGCGAAAACAAAAAGCAGGAAAAAGAAGTAGCAGTGGCCGAGGAGAAAGTGGAATCTGCTGCGGAAAAGAAAAAATGATGAATGATGAATGATGAATGATTGTGTTGTAAAATCATTCATCATTCATCATTCCTTTTTTACTGGTGCGTTACCTTACTGGCGCCTGAGGTTTCGGAATCAATCGTACCAACATGGCCAAGGTTAGCATGACTGGCTCCGCTGGCATCAACATGGGCTCTATCGACATCCATGCTGTTAGCTTCGATTTTACTCGCGCCACTCAGGTCAGCCTCTAATTGGTTCGCATGACCACGCAAGACTACGTTCGAGGCACCCGATAGTTCGAGATTAAGCTTCTCAACAGAGCCATCAAAGACGGTCCGACAGGCACCGCTCATGTCGATATTCAGTGTCTTGAAGTTTCCAAATTCGACCAAGCTAGCCTTTGAAGCACCTGATAGTTTTAACTCGTCGATGGATGGAACAGTGATTGTCAGGCCAATGCGTTTACGATTGCTCCAGTCGAACAAACCATTCCGTTCAATGGAAACTTCTAATCGATTACCACTCACTTTCACGTTTATATCATCCAAATCCTTTTCGCGTCCATCAGCAACAACTTTATAGGTTGTTCCTTTACGGAAACGCACCACAAATGCCCCGCCAATATCTACTTTCGAGAACTCGCTGACATTAAATTGCCGGGTATGGTCGCCAATGTGATCGAAATCATCACCTAATTCGCTGGCAACTGCATTCTGGACATCGTCGGTAAGATCAGTTACGTCATTATCCTCGCTATCGTCTTCCTGATCTTTTTCTCGTGGATAGTTGATACAAACTAGGCCATCATTTTTAGTAAATTTCCATATACTCGACTCCATTCGGTCAAACTCTTTCTCTCCAAATTCATTGCGAATAAAGCGAGCGAAATCGCGGGTCATTCGGAATGGTTTTTCATAGGGAACTAACAGATCCATGTCCAAATCCTGCCCCCGGAAACGAGCATTCGGAGCCAATTCGATCGTTTCGTTGAAACGTATCGTTGAGTCTTTAATCGAATAGGCATACTTAATTTGGCGCGCATTTGACTGAGCATCCGCCCGCGTACGACCCTGCGACCGGAAATACTGGACCAGATTCAAGGTTGTTCCCTCGTATCCTTTCACATCAATAGATGGGCGCCAGTTGTCGTCGTTTTCTACCTGATTCATGGCAAAGGTTGGAATGGCTGCGGGCACACTCAGTACCTTCGTTTCCTCAACTGTTCCCCGACGTTGGAAGCTGGATAATACAGGTGTAGCGGTACCCGCAAATACCACCAGGCTAGCGAGCCAAACCCCAGCCAGCGTAAGGGCAGTACGGCTACTCAACACACTCTTCATCGTGATAAGCATAATCCCCAGAATCGCTAAACCAAACGCAGGAAGTAGACCAACTAAAACCCCGGAAAACACCATCGGAACCGAAATATCATGTCGGAACATTTCAATTGGTAAATCGCTGCTTGTAAAAGAGTTACCCGTACTGATACCAATAGCAGCTCCTAGAAATGCCAGGCAAACAATCATTCCAGCGAAAGCCAGAATCAGCATCATAACACCAGCAAATACGCGAATCAGCGAAACAACGCCATTTAACAAGGGCCCAAGAGCGCTACCCAATCCGCCAATGATCGTTGCAATGGCCCGGAAAGGGAACAACAGTAAACGGGTCAGTGTGCTTTCATTATGAACCGTTTCGTTGATATTCAGATTTTGCTTGATGCTGTGCTCAATGTTGGAAAGCGTAATGGGCTGCCCCTGCATTTCCATCTTTTCGGTAAGTGTATTTGCCTGAGGAGCAATCATCCAAAGTACGATGTACAAAAGAAATCCAACGCCAAAGAACACAATACCCAATACAAACAGCAGCCGGATAATACCTGTATCGACTCCGAAATAGGCCGCAATCCCTGACGCAACGCCCCCAAGTACTTTATCTTCAGGATTTCGGAAGAACTTTTTAACCGTTTTATCATCCTCAATCGTCGTGACGCCTGGTAGGGCAATCCACATCGCGATGTACACAATAAAAACGAAGCTCGACACGCCCGCACCAAACTCATGTCCCAACGGGGGCAATGCTAAAAACAGGGTCAGGAAGATTAAGCGCACCCACACTACATCAATATTAAAATAGTGTGCTAAGCCCGCACATACACCACCAAGGGTTTTTCGCCGTACATCACGCACGAGTCGACGTGGTTCGAACGACGATTGTGAAGCCTGAGATGAGGCACTAGAGGCAGGGTTTGGATTTGACGTAGATGTGCTCCGGGCACCCTGCCCCGTACTCTGTGCGGAATTTCGGCCACCGCTGGTTACCAGCACTTCTTCTTCCTCAACGGCTTCAAAGTCGGCAACGGTACCCATTGCGGCAACCAGCTCATTGACATCTTCTAAAGAAACAGCCTGTTTATCAGCCGCTTTCAATTTAGCCAGAAGTTTTTCAGCGATCCGGTTCTCAATATCGGTTACAATTTCCTGACTGTCTTCGTAGGTCGAAAAGTATTGTTGTACGGTAGTCAGGTAATTTTTCAGTTTGTCGTAGCCATCCTCTTCTATGTGAAAGATGACGCCACTTATATTAATACTTATTGTCTTTTTCATGACGGTCCGACGATTCGGTTTATAGAAGAGAATAGGTTAAGCGTTGGCTGGTGGGCTAGTTGGATCGGGCGAAGGCGAAACAGACACTGCCCCGTTGGTAAGTTTTTTATGTTGCTCAACTTTCCCGACAATCGCATTAACGGACTCGGCAAGTTCCTGCCAGGTTTCGTTCAGGGCATCTAACGAATTGCGACCAAGGTCGGTCAGAATGTAGTATTTGCGTGGTGGCCCGGATGTGGACTCGACCCATTTATAATCGAGCAGACCGGCATTTTTCAAACGGGTTAGCAGTGGGTACAAGGTACCCTCCACAACCATGATTCGGGCGGAGGTCAGCTCGTCGAGCATATCGGAGGCATAGATTTCGCCCCGCGATATGATGTGCAGAATGCAGAATTCCAGGATGCCCTTCCGCATTTGCACTTGAGCGTTTTCAATATTCATTCGTATCTACTGGTTTCGTGAATTTCATGAATCAAAGGTACAGAAAGGTACTATGCGATGCAAGGTACTTTGCCACTTTCCCCTTATACCTATGATAAAAGGTCTAAAAGATGGTTGAATGGCATATTGTGATGTGAGCCACGATAGTAAATGCGACACTTTCATGAGTTCACTACATAAACAGTTAAAGATTACTGTCTAGAAGTTAGATCAACGTTTAACTATTAATATAGAAAAAGAAGTTGACTTGTAGACAGTTGCCTAGGTAAAGCTGGTCTTAAAAAAAAGATATTTTTACAGTATCACAGGACGACCATCCATTGATCCGGTAGTGTTCGTTAAACTGCTGTTGGTGAGTCATTTTGAAAAAATTACCTCAGATCGTAAGCTACTGGAACTGGCCAACCTGCATTTGGGCATCCGCGCCTTTTTAGACTATGACATCGAGCAGACTTTACCCTGGCACAGCACCCTCTCCCGCTCGCCAGCGCATCCCGGTTTCTGTTTTTGAAACGTGCTTCACCCATATTGTGGGTTTGGGCATCCACAAGGGACTCGTCAGTGGCCACACTCAGGTGAATGATTCAGCGTATATCAAAGCGAATGCATCGATGAGTCGGTTGAAGCCTAAGCCCTCAATCTGGTCATCTGAGCCTATCGGTGCGTTGCTTCCAGTTATTCAGAAGGCACTGGCCATAGCTCCCGAACCCGGTAGCACCTATCTCAATGCCGATCATATTGTGTTTCTGATGCAGGAAAACCGTTCATTCGATCATCAGTCGGGCATGTTGCAGGGGGTACGCGGATTCAACGATCCACGGGCCATTCAGCTACCAGATAAAAATACTGTTTGGTTGCAAACCAACGAGAAGGGCGATACCTATGGGCCGTTTCACCTAAATGTGAAAATACTGGTAAAGTCTCGAAAGGGTCGGTGTTCCGTCCTTATCACGGCGAACCGATTACACAACCCAAGTTCTTGGAGCGTGAGGCCTTTCTGGAAGTGCCCAGACAGTCGCCCCTTTTCCCGAAGCGCCAGTTGGCCTGCGCCTTGCCCTACGTACTATACGTTGATCGACCTATCGGTACTGACAAACAGCAATTGGGACTGGCATTTGAAGCGGGGACCAGTTTTTTGGTAATCAGGCAACCGGGGCACCGTTCCGCGTTTACGCCGTTCGACCATATCAGCAGGAAACCATGCGGGCATGGGATTATTCAGTTGCTCTCGGCGACCGCCTGCAGGACGAATGGGCGATTGGGGATTTTGAGACGAATCAGTATCATCTGCGCGTGTATGGCCCGAACGGTTTTTACCGGGAGTTCAGGGGGAACGCAGCCAATTCGGCAGTGCAGGTTGAATGCCGTGACGAAACACAACGGCTAAACCTCAACAAGTTGACGGGTAACTTACTCCTATCGCTACACAACCACGACAGAAAGCCACACACGCTGACTCTGCTCGACAATAGTTACAAAGCCAAACCACAGACCGTAAAAACTCCGGCGGCTGGCCAAACTAGCGTAGTGGTGGACTTAAGCAAACAGCATGGCTGATACGACCTGAGTGTTCGCGTTGATGGGCACGATGGTTTTGACGATCACTTTGCCGGGCACGTCGATACGGGCGCCCCATCCCAAACCGACCCTCTAATGGGTGGCGTAGCTTAGTAAGTATAAGTACTCAGGATATCTAACAAAAAAAACGGACCACGTGCGGTCCATTTTTTTGTTAGATATAGACTATCTTCACGATGCTGGAATACTTACTTAAATTCAATCCAAAATTTTATCAAAAATTAACAATCAGCAAGTTATCTTATTATGAAACAAAGAAATTTACAACTTTTTTATTCAAGATATGATAATGAATACGTAAAACCTGAGCCATAGTTTCTGGGGATATTTGCGGCCATGAAAACGTGTAAAAATATGGTCAAATTTCTCCAACTTACTTGTGCTTTTATGCTACTGATTAGCTATGTATCAAAAGCGCAAACCAACCTGGCTGGTATTTATGGACAGGTAACCGATGCAAACGGGAAACCGCTAGAAATGGCTACCGTTCAGGTCAAAAATGAATCGACTGGCTTCAAGGCCAATACGGTGTCTAACGAGAAAGGGGAGTTCCGGTTAAAGGAATTACCGCTAGGTTCCCCTTATTCCATTACGGTGCAGTTTGTAGGAATGGCTACGCAGTCTCAAACTGGGTTTGCGCTTAACCAGGGCGACCTGCTGCGAGTGACGTTCAAACTGGTTGACCACTCAAAGGAACTGGAAGCCATTACAGTTTCGGCTAATTCATTGACAAACAAGATCGAAAACATTGGCACCTCAACGGCCATTACGGCAAAAGACATTAATCGGCTGCCGGTAAATGGACGGAACTTTTCTACTCTGGCCGACCTCTCGCCATTAAGCACAGGGAACAGCCTGGGTGGGCAGTTAGGATCGGCCACTAATTTTACCATCGATGGTATGGCCGCCCGAAGTACCATAGCTGGTGGGCAACCCACCGGTGCGTATTCGATCACGATGGAAGCCGTTCGGGAATTTCAGGTGGTCACTAACCAGTACGACGTTACCTATGGCAATGCCGGTGGGGGTACCATCAGTACCGTAACCAAGTCGGGAACAAACAAGCTGAGCGGCAGCGCATTCACATTCCTGAGAACGAATTGGCTCTCCAGTCCTTACGGACTAAACCAACAAAAGCGGGACCTCCCCTTTAGCACAACCCAATATGGCTTTTCGCTGGGCGGGCCAATTATTAAAGACAAACTCCACTTTTTTGTCGCCTGGGACCGGCAGGCCAGTACGCAACCGTTGCTGATCGCCCCGATTCAATCGACAGCCGATGCGCTGCGCTACAACATTACCCAAGCCACCGAAGATAAGTTTCTGAGTATTGCCCGCAGCAAGTATGGTGTTGGCAACGAACCTCAGTTTGGCCAGTTTACCCGGTTCAAGAGTACACACGCGCTATTCGGGCGTATTGATTGGCAGCTCAATGCCAAAAACCTGCTGACGATCCGGGATAACTACATCTATGACCTGGATAACCAGTCGGATGGTGATAATACGACCATCAATATGTATGAGGTGTATAGTACCCGTAAGAGTCAGAACAACAGTTTGCTGGCCTCGTTACGGACCACCATCAGCCCGAAGGTAACCAACGAATTAAAGCTTCAACACTATTGGGAGTACAATTTAATGTATGCCAATCCGCAATTGCCTGCCGCCAACATTCCGCGGGCAACGGTGGCGAACGTAGCATCCGTCAATCCAACCGATTCGACCAAGACGCTGTACACGAGTATTCAATTGGGTGGCCAACGCTATGGCGGAGATTATTTCAATAATAACCTGGTGCAACTGGTCGATAATTTGTATGTGAATACCAACCAGTTCAACTTCACGTTTGGTGCCGGATTGACGTTTAGCAATCAGAATTCCATTTATGGCAGTGAAACCAACGGACGTTTCTGGTATACGGGGCTGGCCGCGTTTGAGAGTCTGGCTCCCTATCGGTTCACACGGGACGTTTATCTGAGCAGTACGCCTAATGTGAAATTTAACCTTCTGGTTCCCACCGTTTATGCCCAGGCACAGACCACCCTGGCACCGGGTTTAAACGTTACAGGAGGTATCCGAATCGATTATACCGACTATTTGACCAAGCCTACGTTTAACCAAACCGTGTTTAACACACTCGGGTTGAGAACGGATAATAAATTGGCGACCCTACAGGTACAACCGCGTATCCAAGCAACCTGGGATATTCATCAGAATGGTCAGGATATCATTCGCCTGGGGGCCGGTATACTAGGTTCGGCACTGAACCCCTACTCCATGATCAACAACATGGTGTTCGATGGCAGCCGTATTGCCAGTATCGATGTAACCGGCAACCTGGTTCCTACGCCGAACTTCCCAGCTTATCGGACCAACCCAGCTTCGGCACCGGGAATGGATTTGATCAACAATCCGAATGTACCGAAGCTATATACGATCAATATGAATGGCAAAGACGCGAAAGTGCCTACAGTTTACAAAATAAACGGTTCGTACAGCCACTTCTTTAGTCCTAATTTTAGAATGAGCATTGCTGGGTATTTGTCGTTTGGTCGCAACAACTATACCTACATCGATAAGAATATGGTCGATCAGCCCTATTTCAACTTATCGCAGGAGGCTAACAGGCCGGTGTATGTTCCGGCGTCGACCATTACCGTATCCAACGGGTCGCAGAACTGGACGCTAGGTCGCAAAACAACCGACGTAGGTCGTGTGCTGGAGCTGGAAAGTTTGGGTAAAATAAATCAAGCGGCCGTGGTTGTTGATGGAAACTACCGCTACTTTAAGGATGGCGAGATTGCTTTTTCATACACCTGGAACGACACCAAAGACAATACCTCCTACAACGGGAACGTAGCCAATACCGCAACGCTGGTTCAATACACGGCTGGCGATCCGCGCACATTGAACCAGATGAATTACTCCGACAATCAGTTCCGAACCAAGATTGTTGTGTATGGCAATACTCCTACGTTCCACGGCTTTAACCTGGGCTTCCGCTTTTCGGGGTTGAGTGGTACCCGCTATTCGATGATTGTGAACGGCAACATCAACGGGGACTTTGTGGAAACCAACGATCTGGCTTTTGTCTATGACCCTAACAAAGCCGAAACTCCTCAGTATTTAAAAGATGGTATTAACGCGATTCTGAATAACCCAAACGTGGAAAATAGTGCCAAAGACTACATCCGAAATAGCTTTGGCAAAATTGCCGAACGAAACGGGGGCGTGAATCCATTTTACGGAACGGTTGATTTGCGACTGACCTACAAAGTCAAAACATTCAACAAACAATACCTCGAACTGTCGGGCGATCTGTTCAACACGGCCAACCTGCTCAACAAAGCATGGGGCGTTAACCATGCGCTGGGGGCCACTGCTTTGCTATCCAGAGCTGGCTTCGACCCGGCTACCAACAATTATAAATATGCAGTGAATACCAATGCGGGCGTATCAGGCTTAAGTGGTAACCCTTACCAATTCCAACTGGGTGCCCGGTATGGATTTTAGCCTCATGGTGTAGCATTGCAGGGTACTTCGCAAACATGCGTTATCCTGAATTTCAAGAGATTGCCTTTAAAATAAAAACCTTCCGGGCTTAGTGGAACAAACTACGAACCGGAAGGTTTTTTATGACTTACACAAGGCTATTCGAATTTTACTCAATGCCCTATGAATAGGCTGGCAAACGATCGTTTCGCATTGCGAACATTGACCTGAGAATATCTATCTGCGGACGTTACTTCTGAAAAAGAACGAACTGTTGCCCTCTGAATGGATAAACTTCTGAATGATACCGGCTTCAGTCAGCGTCAGCAAACAATGATACAAGCCGACCCTGTGCAATTGATTGTCAAACGCCCGTTCGGATTGGTGTAGGTCGAACGTTCCGGGACCGAAGAAACTCTTCGATGGTGAGCATATCGTCTAATGCGATTCAGACAGCAGTTCGGCCCCGTCCAGGACGTAGTTCAACTCATAGATATTATCGGCATTCAGCCGGAGCGTGCCCGAAAAAGTTTGTCGTTCATCGGTTCTGAACTTGCGAGGTAATCGTTTGAATTTCAGGGCAACGATTGACTCGGGTCCAGCAGCTCCGCAGAAAAAGCAGGCAGCCATCGGAAACCGTGACACCACGTATATCCCGCTTTCCAGATCAATAGGAATAACATATCCGGTAACTGAAATAACTTTCCCGCTGAGGGCCTTCACCGACGGGCCGAACTTGGGATATAGCAACACAACGCCTTCCTGGGGATACCACTTTTTCTTGAACTGCACATCTCGCAGTTGTTCCCAGCTAATAGCCTGCGGTCCCGAGACTATAATTAGACTACTCAGTAACAACCAACCTATTAGGCCACCTAAGATTTGTCTCATCGCTAAAGAGTGATTTATACCGGTTACTCAACGAGCAAAATGGAGATTATGCAACGGAGATTCTTACGAGTTGTTTCTACGGCTCAACAGTATATTTGCAGCGATTTTTTCGAATTCACAGGCCGAATAATCGCCCGCACCGGTTGTGAAGGTTGGCTAGCCGAACGTAAAATTCTTATCGATGGTGATTGCATCATGAATTGAGATTATCTGGTTATCAATAACTTACTTCATCATGACCGTTAGCCGGGTGTCGATCTGGCGGATGTTGTTGAGGGTTTCGCGTTGTAAATCCCGCATCTGGTCGGCAGGCAGGTCTTTTAGCGTCGCATCGTGGTGGTGGTGATGCTCTCCTTTGTCATGATAGTGGTGCTCGTGTGGCATACCCGGCACTTCGACCAGGTTTTCTTCCCATTCTTCAAAAGCCGTTTTCAGGCTATCGAGCGTAGCAGCCCGAGCCGAGGCATTGGGGAGTTTCTGGGCTATAATTACTGCTTTCAGCGAATCAATCCGCTCAATTTTAGGCTCTATTAGTTCCTGAATCTCGGTAGCCTGCTGGTGGTAGCCTTCGGCTTCGTCCAGAAGTGGATTCTTCTTATCCGACGACGAACAGGCTGACAGACAGATGGTCAGCCCAAAAAGAGGAGTAAGGAGTAACTTCATCTTATTTGCCTGGACTGGGATTTACAGCAAACTAGTACTTTTGCAACCATGATGCAAAAGTAAAAAAACGGGAGGCTAGTACCGGCGCAACTTAAAAGTACCCAATCGCACGGGCGACCCCGCATCATAAGGGCACCCCTGAAGACTAGATCTCCCGTAGCACTGCATTTACTCCCAAACTGGAAACGGATCTATGAAAGCACTCCGGTTTCTATGTGCTTGAGTTCAAGATCCGTACACAGGCATTCCTGTAACTCGGCCGTACTCTGCGCTTGGTTTACATCCTGCCCAACAATAACCAGCTCGTTCTGCCGGTCGCCAAAGCGTTTGTGCCAGCGGGCTTCAATCGATTGCTGATTTTCCAGAAAAGCACCGTATTGAACCCACCTGGCGAAAGGTATTAATGCCCACCATACCCCGGCAAACTCAGTCCGAAGACTACCGCCAGCCTGGCTAAAATTCAGCGCATCGTTCGGACGCGAGGCCAGGCACAACAGCCCTTTGCTACGGATGATACCCGCCGGAAAGTTTTCGCTCAGGTACTGCCAGAATCGGGCTGAATGAAAGGGCCGATGGTCTCTAAAAACAAATGAAGCAATACCGTACTCTTCGGTTTCAGGCGTGTGACCTTTGCCCGATTTATGATTCTGTGACTCCTGAATCCAGCCTGCCGACTGCGAAACCTCCTCAGAATCGAACAGATGAGTATTTAAAATCTGGGCCGGATCAATCTTCGAGAACTGACTTTCGATCAGTTTAGCCTTTGGGTTAAGCTTGTGCAGAATAGCCTTTAATTCACTTACCTGTTCACGGCTGGGCAGATTCGTTTTGTTGAGAATAATGATGTTGGCAAACTCAATCAGGTCAGTCATGAAGTTAACGATGGTGCGAGTGTCTGAGACATCATTGTTGAGTTGTCGTTGATAAACTGTATTGGTGGAGCCGAAATGGCGGCTAAAGTTAAACGTATTCACCACCGTGACTAAGGTATCAAGTCGGGAAAAGCGGAAGAGATCAATACCTTGTTGCTCATCAGCAAACGAAAACGTTTGGGCCACGGGCAATGGCTCGGAAATACCACAGGATTCGATCAGCAGATAATCAAAGCGGTTTTCGCGGGCCAGTTTCTCTACCTCCAGCATCAGGTCCTCCCGAAGTTTTCACCATAATAGCGCATTAATGAGCGTGATGGGTGCGGCACTGTTGAATGTTGGCCACGTGCGTAATGACCAGCCCCAACGAGGCTGCGTAGGCAACGTACTCAAATCCTACGTTGACATTTTCCAGCAGTAGACCCATAGCGAACAGGCTCAGAAGTGCCCAGAGCGCCACCCGAATAGGGGCGGAAGCCTGTCGTGACGCCGACCAGACGGCCCCGATGTTGACCAGAATAAACACGTAGTCAAGGCTCAAAAAACCAACCCGTAATGTATCGTGGGTTAGCAGAGTAGAGGTCATGACCAGTATAGGCGTTATCAGACAGTGAATAATACAAAGAACGGAACCGGTAATGCCGAGATAGTCGGCGCGGGATTGGCGTATGGCTTGCTTCATGGCAACGATAGAAATAACTGCTTCAAAGGTAGTATTAATTTTCATAAACGCAACATTGTTGCATTTGTGAAAATTAGCGAAAAGAACTTTCCAACGCCCCACTATACTGTTGCAAGTCCAAGAACCCCGATGTGTTTACCTCCGCTATCTTGGTCTCGACTTGTCGGGCAGCTTGCTGCAACCAGAGATAACTTTCTGGATCGGCAACAAAGGCGTATGTTAACCGGTCCAATAGCTTGAAAAGAGTGGTATCCAGATCAAATATCCAGCGTTCTCCAGGTAATGCGATGGTGGATGACACTTGGTGAAAGCACGCCATTTCCTGGCCGAACGTGCGTAGCTGGCTGTTGCTCAGTATTCTTGAGGGCTGGCCAGGGGTGTAACTAAAGAGTACTGCATAGCGTGATCCTTACACGGCGTCCAGTTGCTGGATAGGCTCCTCCATCCGATCCACAATGGGATAAGACACCGAGATGCCCGTTTGCTTAAGGGCCAGCAGCAAGGCTACTTCCGCCTGGACATGGGACAGGCTTCGGTGAGTGGTGCGGTAGATACGAAGAATAAATCGCCCCTGAGCAGAGTCGACTAAATAGGTATCTCCCACCCCTCGCACCAGAAAGGTGCATTGAATAGAGTGCAGTGGATAGCGTTCAGCGAGTAAAGTCGCCAGGGCATGCGGGGAAAATCGATTTCATGGCTGCAAGATAAACCTTGATTAGCTAGGCTTGCTAGAACTAGCCATTCATCAAGCGGCTACTTATCGCTTCGACAAAAGAGCCTTATTTGAGAATATCAGAAAGCCGCTTGCTTGATGACAGGCTGCTGCTACGTTGGTCGAATCAGCCCTTCGGCCACCTTCCGTCGGTATGGCCCGCCCCATTTACCTTTTACAAAAATTAACCGCCTATTAATAGAGCCCAAAAGGGTCAATCCTTATCTTGGGGAAGGACGAACTAAAACCAACCTTCGATGATGCGTACCCTCTACCGTTTACTGACTTTGCTGCTCCTGCTCCCAGCTACGGTCTGGGCCCAGATTGGCATTAGTGGGCCGCCCAATGCCTCCGCAATATTAGATCTCAGCAGCCCCAATAACAATAAGGTGTTTCTGCCCCCGCGCCTGACCACCGCCCAAAGGCTGGCAATAGCTAGTCCACCCCTTGGTGGGCTCGTCTATGACCTGGATAAAAACACGCTCTTTCTCTATGATGGACAGAACTGGTTTCCCCTGCTGCCCACTAGCCTCAGCTTACTACCCACTACCAGCCGGACGGCCAGCGATGGGGTGGCTCCTGACCGCTTTGGCGTTAGCGTGGCCATCTCGGGGGATTATGCCCTGGTGGGGGCGTTTCAAAAAACCATTGGTAGTAATACGAATCAGGGAGCGGCCTATGTGTTTATGCGGTCGGGTAGTAGCTGGACCCAGCAACAGCGGCTGGTAGCCAGCGATGGGGCGGCTAATGACAACTTCGGCATTAGCGTAGCCATCTCGGGGGATTATGCCATTGTGGGGGCGTCTAACAAAACCATTGGCAGTAACTCGTCTCAGGGAGCGGCCTATGTGTTTATGCGATCGGGTAGTAGCTGGACCCAGCAGTCCCGGCTGGTGGCCAGCGATGGGGAGCTTGGTGACCGCTTCGGCGTTAGCGTAGCCATCTCGGGGGATTATGCCCTGGTGGGAGCGTATACCAAAACCCTTGGCAGTAATTCGAATCAGGGAGCGGCCTATGTATTTATGCGGTCGGGTAGTAGCTGGACCCAGCAGTCCCGGCTGGTGGCCAGCGATGGGGTGAATCCTGACCACTTTGGCTATAGCGTAGCCATCTCAGGGGACTATGCCATCGTGGGGGCGTATACTAAAGCCATTGGCAGTAATACGAATCAGGGGGCAGCCTATGTGTTTGTGCGGTCAGGTATTAACTGGACCCAGCAACAGCGGCTGGTGGCCAGCGATGGGGTGCCTTTTGACAACTTTGGCGTTAGCGTGGCCATCTCGGGGGATTATGCCATCGTGGGGGCGTCTAACAAAACCCTTGGTAGTAATACGAATCAGGGAGCGGCCTATGTGTTTATGCGGTCGGGTAGTAGCTGGACCCAGCAACAGCGGCTGGTAGCCAGCGATGGGGCAGCTTCTGACTACTTTGGCACTAGCGTAGCCATCTCGGGGGATTATGCTCTGGTAGGGGCGCCTAACAAAACCATTGGCAGTAACTCGTCTCAGGGAGCGGCCTATGTGTTTATGCGGTCGGGCAGTAGTTGGCCCCAGCAGCAACGGGTTACCGACAACAGCCCAGCTAGTACCGCTAATGGCGTTTCAGTTGGGCTGTCCAACGGGACGTATATTATTGGCGGCTCTGGGTATCAAAACTTTCAGGGCAAGGTTAGTTTTGGAACGGTTAACTGATGGTTGGGAAGCCGATGTTCAGCGAAGGCGAACGTTGATGAAGAAATAGGCGCTGGTTTGCCTACCTCCGAACGGTTGTAGGCTTTATCATTTCGTACTCTTCTGCTTACCGTACGAAAATCAAGACGCGTTTAGGCTTCCAAACCTCTTTGAAACTGACTATTTGGGCGTTTTGCCATGGATTTATTTTCGTACATCCTAGACTAGTACGAAAGGTAGGCTATTCCGCATTAAACCCCCGAATTAGTGATAAACAAATCACTCCTCGTCTCACTTTAGAGCGTTTAAAGAGGCATGGATTCATGTGATCCGTACGGAAGCGTGTTGACAGCAATAAGCGGTTAAACCGATTATTTTTTGAAAATTACGCACCACAATAGTAAAACCTTTAACTATTTGCCGTACCTTTGTGTTGTTAAGTCAACAGCTTTCCTTACTTATGCATCAGGACACCCAAACGGCTAGTATAGAATCCACCGAGCTTCAGCGGGCCCTTTTCTTGTCGGTGAATAAGGTGTATCTGGCCTTTCGGCAATTTGTTCAGCAAAAACTCAAACAGCATGAATATGACTTAACCTTTGAGATGCTGCAGGTTTTAGGACAGCTCTGGGAACAGGATGGTGTAAACCAGCAGGAATTGGCCAACGCTATTTTAAAAGACAAGGCTAGTTTGGTTTATCTGATTGATAACCTCACCCGCCGGGAATTAGTTAGCCGACAAGAAGATCCCACTGACCGACGAAATAAACTCATTTTTCTGACAGTTAAGGGGCATCAATTGCGAACAGAAATCAGGCCCTGGGTGGAAGAGATGTACAGTAATTCAGATAAGGGGATTACCACTGAAGAAATGGAGTCGACGATCAGCTATCTGCAAAAAATCATTGTGAATCTGAGTTGATTTTTTTAGCCATTTAGTTAAATATTTAACTATAGTGTAATTAACTGTAAAGTTAATTACTATAAAAGGTTTTATCATTAAATCGCAAACCGTCATGGCTGTTGTTTCTACTAAGCTGGGTAATGAGCGGACGAGGCTGCTACAAAATCTGTTCTCGACCTATGCCTGTCTATACGCTCAGCTCCAGCATCGATTAGATAAGACAGGGCTGACCATTCCCCAATACAATGCCTTAATCCAGCTATTTAGGGCCTATCCCGAACCCTTGACCGCTGGTCAGTTGAAAGAGCGAATGCTCTTCCCTAACACCGACCTGACGCGTTTAGGCGACCGGCTACTTCAAAAAAGATTGATCAGCCGGGAAGTCAATCCGCAGAATCGGCGACAGATCTACCTGCGCTTAACCCCACAAGCGTTTAACGACCTTCAACTAATTGTGGCCCAATGGCCTAATTACGAATCCATTCTTGATGGACTATCACCGGCCGAAATCGCCATTGGGAATCAGCTATTTCAAAAAATTAAAGACTGTATTTCATCCCAACAATAACTATGACGTATTACTCCTTATCGGTAGGACTCCTGCTTTGTGTAGCCCTACCCAAGGCAATGGCCCAGGAAGCACAACTCATCCGACTGGATAAAGCCATCGACCTGGCGATGGCAAACAACTCCACCCTCCAGCTCTCCCGGGATCGAATTACGCTTGCCGATGCCCGTTTTCAACAGGCCAGGGATCGGGCACTTCCCCATCTGGGGGCGTCGCTGCAAGGGTCACGTTTATCGATCGTAGCTCCTTTCAATCTGTACATGGGCGAGTCGGCAAAACCGGCATTTAGCCTGCCCACCACAACGTTTTACTCTACCATTGGCGTATTGTCGGCCAGTAAGGAAATCTTTACCGGACTGGCCGAAAAATCAGCGCATAAATCAGCCGAACTCCTCAAGGAAGCCAGTCATTTCGATGTCGAAAAAGATCAGAAAGAAATCGCCTATACCGTCGTAGCGGCCTATTACAATCTCTACAAAATCATGAAATCGGCTCAGATTCTGGACTACAATATGAATCTGTTGAACCGGAAGGAAGTGGAAGTACAGAACCTGAAGAAAGAAGGCGTTGTCACTTCCAATGAGGTGTTAAAAATTCAGCTTCAGAAGAGCAATCTGGAACTTTCGCGCGTGGACGTCGAAAACGCCCGCCAAACCGCGCTGTATCATTTTTCGATCCTGCTAGGTATACCCGACGGTCAATCGATTGCCATCGATACCACCGAACTCTCGATTGCCTCGCCTACGCTGGCTCCAGCTACCGAATACCTGCAACAGGCGCAGGGAGCAAGGGCGGAACTGAAAGCGGGCGAATTACGCATTAAGGTAGCCGAATCGAATCTGGTTGGGACCAAAAGCGGCTTTTATCCGCATGTGAGTGCGTCGGCTATGTACATTTACCTCAATCCGAACAAGAACGTCATTCCAGAAAGTCAGACGTTTCTACAGGCCGCTAGTCTGGGGTTATCCATCAGCTATAATATCGGTTCGATTTATGGGATGAAGGGTCGGCTTCAGGAAGCCAAAACGGCCATTACGCAGGCCGTGCATCAAAATACACTTCAACAGGATCAGATCCGTTCCGAGGTTTTCAGTCAGTACAAGGCTTGTCAGTCGGCTACGGAGAAAATAAGCGTGACCCAGACGGCTTTAGCCCAGGCTACTCGTAGTTTCCAGTTGACCGACTCCAAGTTCCGCAATGGGCTGCTGTTATCAAGTGATCTGCTGGAATCGCAATCCTTGCTCTTACAGGCGCAACTGAACGTGCTCAATGCACAGGTCGATGCCCAGCTTGCTTTTTATCGGCTGCAAAAAGCCGTTGGTCAAGACGTAAAATAGCCTGACAATCAACCTGCACGCTCTATCGACTTTTTCTGTCAACACAAGATTTTAGTTCAATCACGGATTCAATACAACCTTTATGGAAGCTAAATCAACCCCTCAAGTCGCCCCGGAAACGACTGAGCCAACCGGCCAGCCATCGACCCAAACCTCGCCATCCCCGCATCCTAAACACCCCCATAAACACGAGAAAAAAGCCAGCCGCTTTAGCGGTAAAGCCCTGATAAACACCTTGTCGCTGGTGGCAATTGGGGGCGGGCTGGTCTGGGGTTATCAACTCTTTCAGCACTATACGGATAGCCAGGTGACCAACGATGCCCAGGTGGAAGCCTTCATTACACCCATTAATACCCGGATTGGTGGCTACATCAAAAGCATTCGCTTCACCGAACATCAGCCTGTTCACAAAGGGGATACGCTGGTCGTCATTGACGGTCGGGAACTGTCCATTCAACTGGCGCAGGCCGAAGCGGCCTATCTGGAAGCACAGGCGGGTCAGGGGGTTACCTCATCAAGTATCAATACCGTGCGCAATAATACCGCTGTTGCGGATGCGAATCTGGAAGAAATGACCGTACGCCTGGCGAATGCGGAGCAGAATTACAAACGTTACCAGAACCTGCTGAAAGACGAATCGGTCAGTCAACAGCAGTTTGACGGGGTAAAGACTGAGTACGACGCCATGAAAGCCAAGTACCAGGCGATGCTCACCCAGCGGCAAAGTACCCAACTGGCGACGTTTGAAGTGGCCAAGCGGCTTAGTGTGAATCAGGCGGGCATTAAACGTGCCAAAGCTGCCCTGGATATGGCCCGATTAAATCTGAGTTACACGGTCATTACGGCCCCTTATGATGGAGTTGTGGGCCGCAGGACCATTCAGGAAGGCCAACTCGTCAGCCCCGGCCAGGCGCTGGTTTCCATCGTTCGGGGGGATCAAAAATGGGTGGTAGCCAACTACAAAGAAACCCAGGCAACCCGGCTACGGATGGGCCAGCCCGTCACCATTACGGTCGATGCCCTGCCCGGTAAAACGTTCCAGGGTAGGGTTGCCGCTATTTCCGAAGCGACGGGCTCGAAGTATTCCCTGGTGCCAACGGATAATTCGGCGGGGAATTTCGTCAAGATCCAACAGCGGATTCCGGTGCGGATCGAGTTTGCTCCGTCGAACCGCGCTCAGGATCTGGATTTGCTGCGGGTGGGTATGAACGTGGAAGTTGCGGCAAACTAACTCCCTTATGCGAAAAGGCTATTTCCAGGCATGGGTTCCGGAGCCGGTCCAGACCCTACTGCTGTTTATTCTGGTCATTCCTGTTTTGTTAAACAGCGGGACCTACACCGGTATTGCCGCCGATATGGTGGGTGGGCTGGGAACCATGAGCGAATATATTACCATGGCCAATTATATGGTGACCATCGGTATGATCAGTATGTACCCGTTCCTACTGCCGATTAAAGGGGTTCTGAAAACCAAGCACATCCTGCTCATTACCATTGGCGTTAGTGCCCTATTGAATTATATCTGCGCAACGACGGCCCATCCGGAAGTTATCGTAATCTGTTGCTTTTTGCTGGGATTGGTCAAAATGGTTAGTATGATCGAGTTGATCATCCCGCTAATGGGTATTCTCAGCCCCACTGGCGATCGGGCTCGTTTTTATGCCTTTTTTTATCCGATTTCCATCAGCGTGGGACAGGTATCGGGCTGGCTGACGGCTTACCTGACGTATGAATACAATTGGCAGTATGTCTATTATTTCATGCTCCTCTTGCAGCTAGGGTCTTTGGTAATTGTTCTGCTGTTGATGCATGACGAGCCTACCTTCCCGGTTTCGCCCCTACCTCGCCTGGATATGGTCAGCTGGCTGTTGATCAGCCTCACACTCGCGCTCATTACCTACGTAGGCGTATTTGGCAAGGTCGAATCTTGGTTCGATTCGCTATCGATCCAATTAGCGTCACTGGCTGCCGTTATAAGCGGGCTTCTGTTTATTCTTCGTCAGCTCAACAGCAATCGACCTTATTTGGATTTGAGTATCCTGACCTACAAAAGTGTCTGGTCGGCGAGTCTGCTGATCCTGCTACTGGGCGTTTTCTTTGGCAGTAGTAGTCTGCAAACGACACTGACCGGTTTGCAGCGATTTAGTGCGCTGGTCAATATGCAGATTCAACTCTGGATGATTCCAGGTATTGCGCTGGGGGCCGTTAGCTGCTTTTTCTGGTTTAGCTACCATAAGACCTATAAACGCATTGTTTTCATCGGTTTTGCCGCCTTTGTACTGCACCACCTGATGCTGTATTTCCTGGTGGATAGCCAGGTAACTGAACAGGCTTTGTGGATACCCACCCTGCTGAAAGGGTACGGTATGACCGTGCTCTTCATCGCCCTGGGCTTATATATGCTGACTAGCGTGAATCACATGGGCATGGCAGGATTGCTCTCCAGTGGCATGATTACGTATGTGTTTCGCTCCTTACTTGGCCCCCTGGTGTTTAGCACCCTGTACGTCAATCTGCTGTACGCTGGGCAGGTAGAACACCTGCTGGATATGGCTCAGCAGATGGATGGTCTGCAACCGGGTGTCCAGGCTCGCTTTCAGGGAGCTTATGCCGGGGCCATCGCTCAGGGAGGGAGTAGTCAGATAGCCCAGTCCGTAGCCGCCCAGTCATTACTGAGTACGGTGCAGGTGCAGACCACGTTGGTCACCCTGAAACAGATTTATGGCTGGATCACCCTGGCTGGTTTAGCCGTTCTGGTGTTCGTGGCCTTGTTCCATTTTCAGCCTTTCAACCGGCGAAAGCTCGTCAACTGGCGTCGACGCGCCCGTGGACTGGAGATTATACCGATCTCATGACAAAGGAGTAACCGAAACGATTTCGATGGAATCCACCACACCCCAGTTTAATAACCTGATTTTGTTGTTAAACCTGTTAGGACACCTGGTTGACGCTGTTTATGATCAGTTGACACAGCTGGCTAAAAAACAGGGCTATGGCTCCATAACGCGTAGCCAATTGATAACCTTGTATCAATTTAGGAATGGCATGAACTGCATGGATATGGTTCGGCTACAAGGCATCAGTAAACAAGCGGTCAGCCTCCATCTGAACCAACTATGTGCCAAGGGATATCTGCAGAGCCAGAGCAGTATGGATGATCATCGAAGCACCCACTATTTTCTTACCCAGCGAGGGATAGGGCTTCGTCAGGCAATCAATACCTGGTGGCTGGCGAGTCAGGCGTCGATTGAAAGCCAGCTGGGCTCATCTATTTTGCAGCAAGTAACGCAGGAGTTGCCTATGCTGATCACAATCATTGAGAAATCAGAAACGAAGCGTCATAAAGCACCCAATAAGGAAAGCCAATACCTGGAAGGGCAATAAAAAGTAACTGACCACCAGGGTAAAATTGGGGGACTTGCTACACGCTTCATGGAGGTTGATGGATCGATGGTGAGCGCACGCTACATAAATACCCCTCCCGAACACTTTGTACAGGAAATCGCTTACCAGCTCGGCTATATAACCCCCAGTCACTTCATTAAACTATTTAAACTGGTGAGCGCCATGACGCCTGCCCAGTACCGGCAAAAGATAACCCAAAGCGGTCTATAAGCCTTACATTAGCGAGCAATCACCCTAAGGAATTATTTGGTTAGTATCTCAAGGATCGTATATTACATACAACGGCTATGAGTTTTTGTCCCATTCTTAAATAACGCTCCCACCTGAGACGAAGAGATATTTGCGTATCTATAATTCGGACGTTTTTTGAAGTAGTATTCCATCCGACTCACCCCTCAATGACCAAAAGATAACTTGTTCTGCTACATAGAAAATTAAGCCTAACTTTGGCTTCCGTCAAGTGTGGCTATCTGAGGCCCTTTTTCGATGACCATGAGTAAACAGCAGCTAGCTCAGCCTACAGATTCTGCCCTTGGCCTCCAGCTGGTAGAAAACACCCAAGGCCTTGACCCCTCAAACCAAAAATACCACCGACTCTTCGAGACGATAAACACCGGCTTTGCCCTTTGCCAAGCCATTCGGGATCAAACCGGAAAAATGATCGATTGCCGATTCCTGGAGCTGAACTCGGCATTTGAGGAACTTACCGGCGTCCATCCTCAAGTGGCCGTTGGCAAAACGGCTCGGGACATATTCCCCGCTCTTGAGCTAGCCTGGTTCGACCCCTACCAGCAGCTCATCGATAGCCGACAAACGATTCGCGTTGAGCGGTTCATGCCTGGATTGGAGCGCTGGTTTGAGATAACGGCCTTTTTTTATGGCAATGACCAGTTTATGGTCCATTACGACGACATCACCCCTCGCCGACAGGCCCAACAATCCCAGCAACAAAGCCAGGCCCGTCTACAAATGGCCCTGGATGTAGCCCAACTGGGTACCTGGAGTTGGAACCTGTTAACCAATGAGGGCTATCTGGATGCCCGGGGAGCGGAGCTAGTCGGTTTGGCCCCAGGCCATCTAGACAACGTAGCCCAGGCCCAGATGGCCAGCATTCATCCCGACGATCTGGCCCGCACAGAAGCCGACGTGATGGCAGGTATCATCCGGGGGGAACCCTTTGGCCTCAGCTATCGGGTCATCCATCCCGACCAGAGCGTCCACCATATTCGCTCCCGTTTCCATGTGGTAACCGACCCGACGGGACGCCCCGTGGAACTGATGGGTACTAATCTGGACATCACGGCTGAATTTGAGCTGACGACAGCGCTCCGCCAAAGTCAGGAGAAACAGGCATTTTTACTGGCCCTGAGCGATGCGCTGCAGGCCTTAGCGGATCCGATCCAGATCGAAACAACGGCTATCCGGCTGCTGGAGCAATACCTAGGCGATACCCAAGTTCAGTTTAGCCAAATGATCGGACAAGAGGGGATTAGTCACCCGGTCTATGGCAGCCATCAACCAGGTAGGATGGATTCTTTTCGCTCAATGACCTTGGGCGGCAAATCACCTGTTTCCGACCGATCGCGTCAGCTGCAGGTAGTGGCCGATGTTGCCATGGACCCTGTCCATACACCGGCCGAACGAGTAGAATTGCAAGCCGCTCAGGTTGGAGCCTATATCACCGTTCCTCTGGTAAAGCAACAGCAGTGGGTCGCCATGCTAACGGTACTTAGTGTCCAGGCCCGCTCCTGGACAGTGTCGGAGGTTGAACTGGTCCAGGAAACGGCGGAACGTACCTGGGCGGCCTTGGAACGGACCAGGGCCGAGACTGCCCTGAGCCAAAGTGAGGAGCAGCTTCGGCAGTTGTCGGCGAATTTGGAAAGTCAGGTGCAACAGCGCACGGGGGAGTTAGCGGCTGCTAACCATGAATTGGCGATCAATAACCAGGCCTTAGCCGAAGCCAATGGCTTGCTGGTTCGCTCGAATGCCAACCTACAAACCTTTGCCTACATCGCCAGCCACGATTTGCAAGAACCCCTGCGCAAGATTCAGCAGTTTGGTGATCTCTTGAAAACGCGTTATACAGACCCCACCGGCGAGGCACTGGCGTATCTGGAGCGGATGCAGCAGGCGGCCTCTCGGATGTCGACGTAGATTCGGGACCTGCTGGATTACTCCCGTATTTCCACCCGGCGGGACCAGAGTGCTCCTGTCCCTCTGCAGAGCATTGTCGCCACCGTGCTCAATACGTTAGACTGGACGATTCAGCAAACAGGGGCTCAGATTCAGGTGGGTTCGCTGCCTACGTTACCAGGCGATGCCTCCCAGCTAGGGCAGTTGTTCCAGAACCTGCTCTCGAATGCCCTTAAATTTGGTAAGCCTGGCGTTGCTCCCCGGATTCAGATCTGGTCGAGTCGGGTGTTGTTCGGTGATTTACCAAAGGGGTTTACACCTCCTCGAGCGGTCAGCGGCTATTATCGGATTGATGTAGTGGACAACGGAATTGGCTTTGAGGAGAAATATCTGGATCGCATCTTCCAGGTCTTTCAGCGTTTGCACGGTAAAAACGAGTTTGCCGGCACGGGCATCGGGCTGGCGATATGTGAGAAGGTGGCTACCAATCATGGGGGAGCTATTACGGCTCAGAGTCAGGTCGGGCAGGGAGCTACGTTTAGCGTTTATTTGCCGAGCTAAGAGTAACGAAAGGGCGTCTTTTAGTAATTCGGTCGGTCTTTTTAAGATGCACCCTTTTAAAGCCACTTCTCAAATAACGCTCCCGCCTGAGCCCAAGATGGTCATGCGTTTAAGGTTATTATGGGCACTGGGCAGCTTGTTTTAATAATTGTCAAGCGGTAGCGCACCCGAATGCCGCCGGACCGGCATTCTGACCACGGCGCACTGGCAACCTCGGCACTATCTGGAGCATACCGCTACTCCAGTTTCATACAGTTACAACCAATAGTTTATCCTCCTCATCGGCAAGTTGTTCAATCAGTTCACCATCCCGATTCCAAGCAGCAGAACAGCCAGCACTTAAGAAGTTGTCCTGGTAGCCCACACTGTTTGCCATCAAAACCATCATGCCAAAATCAGAAGCTATCTGGGCTAGCCGTTTATTGGCTCGCTCTATGCCGTTAGCACTTTTAGCAACACTTGCCATATAGATATCAGCACTGTTTTGCTTGGCGGTTGACGCATGTTCAGCCACAAAAACTTCATAGCAGATGGCAAGGGCAATTGTTTTCTCTTTCCAAGTTAATAGGACTGGCTTTGTGCCTGGTATGAAAAAAGGTTCTTCATCCGCATGAAGGTATTGTTTGGCGTAAATCTGCCTGGGCTGATGAGGAATGAATAGAAGCAAACTGATTAAGATACCCCCATGGCCATTAGTGGGTAGGCCAACGCCTATAACTAGTCTATGAGTGTCACTTAATTCCTGAAATGGCTGTAACCGATAATCCGTCAATTCCATAACTAGCTCGGCCGCTAACTCCGGTTCATAGCCTGTCAACGACAATTCGGGGAAGAGGATGACATTGGCCCCTACTTCGATTGCTTGTTTGACTAGCTGGATATGCCGGCTGATGTTCGCAGGGATATCCCCTCGGATCGGCTTAGTTTGTGCCACACAAAGCTTCATGTACTAGTAAATGGGATATAGCGATCGAGATAGACAAATATCGTCATGGCTAAACTGTGTGTACAACTTTCGTCGAAAGTTTATCCATGATTGCAGGACACAAAGGGCCTGCCACTTACTTACTAACAAGTGAGTAATCCAAACTTACTTAACCGAGTAACTTATTTTTATCATATTCTTAAGTAACGCTCCCACCTGAGACGACAGAGCGGTCATGTATCTGCTTTTAAATTGGGCGTTTCAAAAGATGGTGAACTAGCAAGTATTTATGAACTGTTGCCCGGTGAAGCCCCGATTTCCACACTATTCGTTTAATTAATTACCCCATATTGACGTGATAAGGGTATACCTATGGAATGCTTGGTTGCAAAGCTCCCCGGTGTGACGTATTCGAAATCCAGCTTGTGGTTACCTCCCTTTTGAAAATATTCCTGCCGGATATGGTAAAAGCCTTTCTTTAATGGTACGATATAGGATGAGCCCAGTGCCTCATCTCCGTGTTGCCCGTCATAATCGATGAGCAAGCGGTTTTCCAGGTAAAACTTGAAGCCATCGTCTGCATCAATCGCGAAAAGGTAATACCCATCTTCAGTTACCTTGAGTTGCCCCCAAATGACCAGCCCAAAATTGATCGGTCGGGGCAAATTGTTAAGGCTGAAGGCAGTATCGATTCTACCTGTTTTTACGGGCTTGAGGACGGTAAAATCCGGCAATTTGCTCCATACGCCCTCGTAATAGGCATAATTGAAGCCGCCCGGTTCCATCCTGCGATCCAGCTTTCCAGGTGGTACATAATCACTACTCACAAAATTTCCTGAAAAAGATGCATCACTACTAGGTCGTAGTGTCATTCGCCGGATGATAACTTTGGCCGGACTGGTTAAGAGATTGTCTTTTTTGAATTGGGCAGAGGATCGTGTTGGCTCAGTTCCATCGGTGGTATAGCGTAGATGGGTCGTATCGGCAAGTTCCCAAAGGCTGATCGGCTTGTTCTTTAAAAGCATGCCGTTCATCGGATGAAAGACGATACCGCTGCTACGATAGTCCGGGTAACTAAATTTGAGCCCGTCATAGGCACTTTTAAGGCGTACGGTACCGTGCGATTCATCCGCGTAGGCAGTTAATTTCCAGGTCAGTGTGGTGGGAGCGTACTTTTTGAGTATACTATCCATTTGCGGGATGCGCATATCACTCATGCCCGATCCTTCTCTGCCCGTTACGTACAAAATTCGGTCGGACACCTTCAAGGCCGTCAATTTGGGGGGAACCATTTTGAGCATCACATTATTGTCCCACCAATAGCTGGGATCAGCTGCGATATACGCATTGAAAAGCTGCGGCTCACTCAGCAAAGCGTAGGTGACAAACACCCCACCAAAGGAGTGGCCAAACAAGGTGTTTTCGCCATCGGATGGATACGTTTTGTTAATGTAAGGTATTAACTCCTTCTCGAGAAACTTTAGAAATTGATCCGCTCCACCCGATGTCCGATTACTTTCGTTGTGAGTAGGTAGGAAATCCCGATTCCGATCCGTATTGAATAGACTAACAATGATATTGTGGGGAATTCGACCTTCTGCCCCAAGAAGCTGCTCGACATCGGAGACGAGTTTAGTGTTCCAGTCCCCATCGAGCACGTAGATCACGTCATATTTTTTCTCTGAAGCCGCATCGTATCCGCTTGGCAGAACCACCTGAAAATATCGTTTTTCCTTTAGAATTTCCGAGGTAATTGAATCCCGTTTTCCAGGCACTTGCTGGGCAATTAACTGGCAGTTTCCCAAGCAAACTAGCCAAAAGAGGATAACGGCCTTTTTCAACATCAACATCATGTTCACGGTCTTTTTGAGAAGATGCAACGAGAGAACGGTTGGTTGCATATCTGGGGTGGTCCTGTTTAGCCGGACACTTTACTTTTGAGAGTTTAATTGAGAAACTGTTTGATAATATTGGTTTTCAAAGTCAATCGGTGAACAATAGCCTAGCGATGAGTGCAGCTTACGGACAACGTTATAATACTCTTCAATATAATTAACCATCAATTTGCCTTCAGAGGTCAACTTTACCTCAAAGTTATCCAACGTAATTTGGCAGAACTCAAACTATTGAATAGAGCAGTCTTCTGTCAAATATGCCTACTGTGCAATTTCAAAATATAACTCCGTGAAGTTTTTTTTAAATATTTTTTACTCCTGACTAAGGGTAAATTCGTAAAACTATGTCACCCTAGTAAATACTCCCTTTAGCCAATGCGCTCAATAGAAAATCAATCTATTTCAGAGACTTCTTTCAACAAAGGGAGTTTTCTCATAAACGATGATAGACAATCAGTAGTTGTAGACAACGAACATCTAGTCAGATTAGCCTTTGCAGAGTCGACAAACAAAGGTTTTGAAGCCCTCTTTCGTAGCTATTATCAGGCTCTTTATAGCCATGCAATTCGCTTTGTCTATACAAAGGAGAAGGCTGAGGATATTGTCTGCGAGGTCTTTCATGATTTCTGGAAGAGCAACCGTTTTAATTCCATAGAAGGGACCTACCGTTCTTATTTATATGCGGCCGTTCGTAACCGAGCCTATACCTATATCCGGTACGAACTCAAAGAGGAACGGAGTATGACTTCTTCTGAATTTTCAGAGCATATGCCCGGCTCTGAAAGCCCGCAGCAACTTATTGAGTATGATGAGCTATTTCAACGAATCGAGCAGAGTATTCATAACCTGCCTCCTCAATGTCAGCGCGTTTTTCTACTGAGTCGGTTTGAAGGAAAGAAGAACCAAGAAATCGCTACAGAGCTTGGTCTGGCTCTGAAGACGGTAGAGGCTCATATGGCCCGTGCATTAAGCGATCTAAGAAAGGCTGTTCTCGTGATAAGTCTTCTTTTTCTGGTTAGTTAACTAAGGGTAAAACACACCTTCACTGTCAACCTTATAAATGATTGCTTATCGTATGGAAGATATTATTATAAAAAATCTATTATTTGACTATTTCTCCGGTCATTCTACACCACTTCAAAAGAAAGTAATTGAGGCCTGGTTACAGAATAAGGCTAATCAGGAACACTATTATCAATGGCTGCATGAATGGGAGTTAGCCCATTTACAGGCCCCCACTTCCTGGCAGGATGCCTTCGCCCGAACGAAAGAACTGGTGAATCAGGAAACGCCCGAAAGTCAACCGTTTTTATCGATATCTACGAATAACAGTTGGTGGTCGAGTTATACGTATAAACTGGTAGCATCTATTGTGCTAATTACGCTACTCGGGGCCACCATTTTTGTCCTGAAAGACAGTATTGTTTATAAGACGATTCAGGTTGGGTACGGACAAACACAGCAGGTTAAGTTAACTGATGGATCGCTGGTTACGCTGAATGCGAATTCCTCGATTCGGTTTCCGCGTTTTGGTTTCGGCGATGGAACACGCACTGTTGAACTAACCGGCGAAGCTGACTTTCAGGTACAGCATTCTCCTCTGCACCAGCGCTTTGTGGTTGTTACACCTAAAGGCTTACAGGTGACCGTATTAGGCACCCAATTTACGGTTTTTGCCCGCCAGCGACGATCGCAGATTACCCTTCGTACGGGCAAAGTTGCCTTGCAAATGAGCCAGACCCCCAAAGCGCCGTCTATAATTATGAAACCCGGTGATCTGGTGACTATGGATAACGCAGGCAAATTAACCCGGGCCCATACGGCTAATCCGGAAGTCCAGTCGGCCTGGAAACACCAGCGGTTTACGTTAGAAAGAACCTCCTTAAACGAGATTGCCTCTATACTACAGGAAAATTACGGATTTCAGGTCGAGATAAAAGATCCTGAACTGGCCCATCGGACGGCCACGGGCTCTTTTCGCGCTAACAACGCCGATGAGGTTCTTGAAATGATCACAGAACTATTCGATATAAACTTGACACGCCAGGATAATAAAATCGTTTTCAAAGATTAATTCCTATACTCTAAATCCCGTTAAACCATGAGATACTTTTTACGGGTAACTCGTAAAGTGTTATTGAACAGTATATTGCTGTTTGTGTGCTATCAGGCACCCGCCCAATTATTAGCCAGCACAAGAATTGCGGCAGTGAGTACGCAAACTGTACCCACTACAACGACTCTTTCCCTGCGCGACGTCCTGATTCAATTTAAAGCCCGTTATCATGTCGATATTTTATTCGAAGATCGGCTGGTCAATCAATCCGTGAATTCGTCTATCATTGAAACAACGGCAACGCTGGAAGAGAATTTGACGAAGGTCCTTCACCCGCACGACCTTCGCTTTAAAAAAGTACGAGAAGGTGTCTACGTAATCGTGAAAAGCCGAAAGAATCAAAACGCGATTAATCAGACTTCCCCAGGTGGTTCCGAAAGTATCGAACCCCTACCAACAACTCCGCTAAACCGGACTTCTTTACAAGCCTACAATTCGTCTGAAATGCATGTGCCTGCACCAGCCGATATACCAGTTCAGGGAAAAGTAATCGATGAAAAGGGCGAGGGGTTGCCCGGTGTAAGCATTGTGATAAAAGGCACACAGAAAGGAACAACCACCGATGCAGAGGGAATGTATAAACTGGATGTTCCTAACCCAGCAGCTATCCTGATCTTTAGCTTTGTGGGGTATCTGCCTCAGGAAGTGACTGTTGGCAATCGAACCGTTGTGGACGTTACACTTAAAACAGATAATAAAACACTCGATGAGATTGTTGTTGTCGGATACGGAACTGTCAAGAAAAAGGATTTGACGGGGTCGGTGGGTGTTATAAGCAGCAAAGAAGTAAAAGATTTAGGCGTAACCCGCATCGAACAGGGATTAGCTGGCCGGGTAGCGGGTGTTCAGGTAAAAGCCGTTTCGGGTGAACCCGGTGCTGCCCCACAAATTCGGGTTCGTGGTATCGGTAGTATTTCGGCAGGCGCTGGCCCGTTGTATGTTGTCGATGGCTTCCCAACCGATAACATCCAGACCTTGAACCCAAATGATATTGAAACGCTGGACATTTTGAAAGATGCCTCCGCAACGGCTATCTATGGTTCGCGTGGCTCGAATGGGGTGGTTATTATAAATACCAAACGCGGCAAATCGGGTAAAGCCAACATTACCCTAGACACCTATTACGGCTGGCAGAAAGTATCCAAAGTGCCTATTATGAAGAATTCGCTCCAACAGGCTCAGTTCTACTATGATGGCATGCGGAATAAAAATCTGGATGCAGGTAAAGACGTGACCGGACCACCAACAGCCTGGTTCACACCGGTTCCCGCTATTATCATGGATGTTATTGAAGGCCGGAATACGACCGATGAAAACTCACTGGATAAAGTATTGATTACCGCACCCCAGCGTCAGATTCAATTAGCAGCCACGGGAGGCTCCGAAAACATACGCTATGCCGTAAGTGGCGAGTATTTCAATCAGGATGGGATTATCATCAACAGTGGTTTTAAGCGGTATTCGCTACGAACTAACATTGACGCCCAACTATCAAAACGGTTGTCACTCAAACTGAATTTTAATCCATCGTATACAGATCAGCGTTCGCTTCCATCAACGGGTGTTAGTGGCGGCACGGCCAGTACGCTCGGTATCGTTGCGTCTACGTTGCAGATTCACAATTTCCGGCCGCTGTTAGATGCTAATGGCAACTACTTCAACTACGCGGGTTTGGCTGACATGGCTGACATTTATAACCCATTGGCCGTAGCAAAGGAAACCATTACTTCTCAGAAGGGCCTTCGTTTGCTGGGGAACATCAACCTCGACTATCAAATCATGGATGGTTTGAAATTCAATGTGTTGATAGGAGGAAGCCTTATAAGTGGAAAGGGCATGTATTTCAGACCGCAACGCGTTTATTTTGCCAATGAACTGGCACTAGGTACTGACAACGCATCGCTGATTACCAACTGGCTCACCGAGTACACGCTGAATTACACCAAAAGCTTTAATAAACATTCTATTTCAGCCTTGGCGGGTTACACAGTTCAGAAAGAACGGGGCGAATCCAACCTATTGAGCAGCAATAAGTTTCCTAATAATTTAGTACCTACTTTAAGTGCAGTTGGTGGCCTGATCACGAACGGTACGTCAAGCATTTATGAATGGTCGCTGTTGTCATATCTGGCACGGGTTAATTACAATTATAATAGTAAATACTACGTAACTACCTCCATTCGTACCGATGGATCGTCTCGCTTTGGAACCGAAAATAAATATGGCATATTTCCCTCTGTAGCCCTGGCCTGGCGTATTTCGGACGAAAATTTCCTGAAAAATATACGTGTCCTCAACGAACTGAAACTTCGGACCAGCTACGGGGAAACCGGTAATAATAACATTGGCAATTATGACCAGTACGGAACAATTACCTATGAAAATTACGGTTTGGGTAATTCGGTTGCAACAGCAATTGCACCCGGACGCATCGGTAATCCGTCCTTAACCTGGGAGAAACAAACGTCCATAAACTTTGGGGTCGATGCCAGCTTCTTTAATAACAGAATCAGCGCGTCTATCGACCATTTCCAATCCAAGAATACGGATCTGTTGCTGAACGTAAATATTCCCAATAATACCGGTTTCAGTACGGCTTTACAGAATATTGGTGAAGTACGAAATACGGGTTGGGAATTTGTGTTAAGCACCGTAAATGTTGACCGGCAAATTAAATGGTCTACGGATTTCAACCTGTCGACCTATCGGAACAAAGTGATGAGATTGGGGCCGCAGGGAGACCCTATTTATTCAGGTAACAACGTCACCCAGATTGGCCAGCCTATCGGGATGTTTTACGGCTGGTTGACCGATGGCATTTTCAAAACTCAGGCAGAGCTGGACAAGGGTCCATTTTATAACCCAACCGGCAGTGACCGCTCACACGTGGGCGATATTCGATTCGTGGATATCAACGGCGATGGTGTTATTACGAATGCGGATAAAACGATTATGGGTTCGCCTTATCCTGATTTTTATTATGGTATGACGAACCGTGTCAGCTATAAAAATATCAGCCTGAGCTTTACACTTCAGGGATCGCAGGGAAGCCAGATTTACAATACATCGCGAGGAGGAGGCAATAGCGGCCGCGCCCGTGTAAGAGGCTATGCGTTCAGCAATAACTACTGGAAATCGGAGCAGGAGCCCGGCGACGGAAAAACACCCCGACCAAACGATACGCCTACGGGTGGAGTTCGATTACCTAGCCAGCTATTCCTGGATACAGGAACCTACCTAAGAGTCAACAACATATCCTTAGCGTACGTGTTGCCTGGAACTATTGTGCGGAAACTTGGTCTTAACTCGCTTCGGGTTTATGTAAATGCATCGAACCCATTTATTATCACGAAAAACACAGCATTTAACCCGGATGTCAGTACGACTGACAATCCGTTGACGCCCGGTGTAGAGGCTAATGATTATCCATTGCCCAAGAGCTTACTCATTGGTTTAAATGTGGGATTTTAAACGAAGGCATTCCGTAAAAACTACGAACATGAAAAAAATAGCCTGCCTTGTTCTCTTCTTATCCATGCTTACCATGTCATGCCAGAAGAGCTTTATTGAATTAAATCCGATATCTACCGTAAGTGTTGATGCTGTTTATAAAACGGATAAAGATTTCCAGGATGCGGTAGTTGGTGTATATAGCATGCTGCGCAACCAGTACCAGGATTTCTGGATATTCGGCGATTTGCGGGCCGATGATTCGTGGCACGCACTTGGGAATGACGCCTTTTTGATTTCGGTGGATAAATTCAATATGAATAGTGATGCCACGTTAATGATCTCCTCCTGGCGGAATTATTACAGCGCCATTAACCGTGCGAATCTTATTCTGTCGAAAATAGAAGCCGCCGATGCTGCCGTTATTACAAATAAAGATCGTCATGTAGGTGAAGCCAAGTTTTTGCGGGCTTTGGCGTATTTCGACCTGGTGCGTATCTATGGTGATGTTCCCTTAAATCTCAAGCCGACAACCATTGAGGAAGGCTACACCAAAATGCGGGAAAAGGTGGATAAGATTTATGATGAGGTCATTATCAAGGATTTACTGGAAGCCGAAACAAAACTACCCACAAAATATACTGGAGTAGATGTAGGTCGGGCCACGAAAGGAGCCGCTAAAGCGATTTTAGGACGGGTATATATGACCCGGAAGGATTTTGTAAAAGCAGAAGCCAAATTTCAGGAAGTGACAACCCTGGGCTACTCACTGCTTCCCAATTACAAAGATCTGTTCGATTACTCCAAAGACGAACACCATAGCGAATACATCTTTGACATTGAGTATCAGGATGGTAATCTCGGAGCAGGCAGTGGCTTCTCCAATAAGTTTTTGCCAAAATCCGCCAACTCTCTAGCGGAAACTTTCTACGGTATTAAAGGGGGAGCTGGTGAGCAAAATACGCCAACCCTCGCTTTGTTCGACTCGTTTGACCCAACCGATTTAAGACGGGATGTTACGGTGGCTAAGGGCTATACGGATAACAACGGTGTTTTTCAGAGCTTTTTACAGATTGCGACATTTACCAAAAAGTACCTGGCTATCACCAATTCACTGAACGATAGTAAAGCAAACTGGAAGGTGATTCGCTATGCCGATGTCTTATTGATGTACGCCGAAGCTCTGAACGAAAATGGCAAAACAGATGTCGCGCTGACCTATTTAAATCAAGTGCGCACCCGAGCCAAGATGCCTACGTTCAGTGGCCTGACAAAAGATCAGCTGCGTACCAAAATCTACGACGAACGGATATACGAGTTATCAATGGAGGGCGTGCGCTGGTTTGATCTGGCCCGTACAGATCGGCTGGCGAGCGTAATGGGGCCACTTGGCTTTAAGGCGTTTAATGCGCTTTTCCCGATTCCGCTGGTTGAAATACAAATAATCAATAACCCATCCGTATTGGCGCAAAATCCAGGGTATAATTGACGGAAATTTGCCCTTGCCTGAGAACATACCCTCCTACCCTAAAAGAAACTCATTTCCATGTTAAGCAAAAACTCCTTTAGGGATTGGGGATATTCGTAGACAAACTGATTCGCTTGAGCATTTCTGTCATCAATTATGAAAATCAATAGCTTACTTATTTTCTCGATTCTCCTATCGCTAACTGGAATACAAATTGGTTTTGGTCAGCAAAAAAAGAATCCTTCTCTCGCAAAGTCGGTAACTGGGCTGAACTACATTGACCCGACGATTGGGAATGTGGCTCCGTTCTACAACACCAATCGTCCTATTGTTCAGGTACCTAATCAAATGGTTCGGATGTTTCCGAAACGCCAGGATCATCTGGATATGCAGATCACTGATTTCCCAATGTCGTCCCTGAATATCATTACGCCACAGGTTATTTTCGCCATCAAGCCTTATGCTGGCGTTTTGGCGGATACGGGTTGGTACAGACGATTGACCTACGATCATGATCTGGAAGTGACACAACCCTGGTACTATTCCGTGAAACTGACCGATGATGACATATTAACGGAATACACCGCTGGCGAAAAAACGGGCATCTACCGATTTACTTTTCCGGCGAGGGCTAAGAAGAACCTGCTCCTTTCACACTATTACGCGAAAGGAAAGTATGACCTAACGGATGGTAATACTCTGACAGGTGTAGAGTTTGTGGACGATGCCAATCACCAGCAGAAAGGCGTTGCCTATTTGTATGGAAAGGTGTCGGGCAAACCAGAAAGTGGCAAGAAGCAGGGCGAAAAAGATTGGGGTCGATACACAGTTTTGGGTCCTCCTCAAAAGCATAAAAAAGTAGATGGTGAACGGGCGTATTTCAGTTACGGGGAATCTGATGCACCTGTGCAGGAATTTCGCTACGCCATTTCGTTTATCAGCCCTGAACAGGCTAAGAAAAACTTCGAAAAAGAACTAACCAACATTACGTTCGATCAGCTTAAGGAGAAAGGTAAAGCTGCCTGGGCAAAAACCATTGGACAAGTGAATGTAGAAGGCGGTACCGACGCTCAGAAACGCAGTTTTTACACGGCCCTCTATCGCTGCTACGCTCGGATGGTGGACATATCGGAAGAAGGTAAGTATTTCAGTGGGTATGATAAGAAAGTTCACCAGGATACCCGCTCGTTTTATACCGACGATTATACCTGGGGTAACTACCTGGCGCTGCACCCGTTGCGGTCAATTCTTGATCCTAAACGAGAAGCAGACATTCTCCAATCGTATGTGCGGATGTACAAAGAAAGTGGCTGGATACCGGAATATCCTAAATTCTTTGGTGACCGGGCGGGCATGTTCGGATTTAAATCGATGGTGGTCTTTCTGGATGCATACCGTAAAGGAATCCGTGATTTCGATACGAAAACCGCCCTGGAAGGCATGGTAAAAAGCGCCGATAAACGAACCATGCTTCCGCACCGGAATGACCCGAAAGGCGCGCTGGACGATTTTTATTACGCAAAAGGATATTATCCAGCACTCCATCCCGGCGAAGTTGAAACCGACTCTGTTGCCAAACTTCATGGCAATGGTCAACGTCGATCGGCTGTTGCTATTACATTAGGGAACAGCTACGATAGTTGGGCGTTGAGTGAATTCGGTAAAGAACTGGGGAACCAGGAAGTGTATAAAAAGTATGCCCCCCGAGCCCAGAACTATAAGAACGTCTGGCACGCTAAAACCGGATTTTTTCTACCTAAAGATGCCCAGGGAAACTTCATTGAGATTGACCCAAAATTCGATGGTGGGCATGCCGGTAACGATTATTACAATGAGAATAACGGCTGGAGCTACCGCTGGAATGTTCAGCAGGATATTAAAGGGTTTACAGAACTGATGGGCGGGCCTGAGAAACTGGAAGAGAATCTGGATCAGCTTTTCCGGGAAGGCCTTGACCGCAGCAAGCCGGTTTTCTGGGAAAAATTTCCCGACCAAACGGGCATGATCGGCCAGTTTGCAATGGGCAATCAGGTGACCTTCTTCATCCCCTACCTCTTCAACTACACTAACTCGCCCTGGAAAACCCAGAAATACACCCGACTCCTGCTTGACACCTGGTTTCAGGATACTATTTTCGGCGTTCCAGGCGATGAAGATGGCGGTTCGATGTCCTCGTTTGTGGTCTTCTCGGCCATGGGGTTTTATCCCACCACACCCGGCCTGCCCCGCTACAGCATCACCAGCCCCCTATTTACCAAGGTGAGCATCGCCCTGCCTAATGGGAAGACATTCACCTTGCTGGCGCCCAAGTCATCGCGCCGGAATAAGTACATTCAATCGGCTACGTTGAACGGCAAGCCGTTGACTTCCCTTTCGTTTACGCACGATGAGTTGATGAATGGCGGCACGCTGGTGCTGGACATGGGCGAGAAAACCGACAAAAAATGGGAGATAACGTACTAAGCGTACCCACAGGACTCAGCCTGTGCTTGTAATGGAATAGAACATGGGCTAAAGCCAAACGCAGTCCGGCCCGTGGGTATATAAACACCTTTAATCCTCAGTGGAGTATGTCCTTTTTACACCCTAATCTCCTTAAAGCAGTTTTCACAGGTATAGTTATCAGTACTAGTTTGAGCCAATTTAGTCTGGCACAAACGGGAAAAGCAAGCCCGTCAGGTATAAACTATATTGACCCGACAATTGGGAACGTAGCGCCCTTGCTGAATACCAATCGGCCTATTGTCCACCTGCCCAATCAGATGGTACGCGTATTTCCCCATCGGCAGGATCATCTGGATATGCAAATTACCGATTTCCCGATGCTGTGTCAGAATATTATTACGCCCCAGATGATTTTTGGCATAAAACCATCTACCGGAAATGTAGCGGACACGGCCTGGTTTAGCCGATTAACCTACGATCATGATCTGGAAGTGACGCAACCCTGGTACTATTCCGTGAAACTGACCGATGATGACATATTGACGGAATACACCGCTGGCGAAAAAACGGGTATCTACCGATTTACCTTCCCAGCGGGTGTCAAGAAAAACCTATTACTATCTCATTACTACGCAAACGGAAAATACGAGTTACAGGATAGCAATAAACTGATTGGTACTGAGTTCGTTGTCGATGCAATTCATGAACAGAAAGGAACGGCCTATCTGTACGGCGTTTTTACGGGAAAGCCGCAAACGGGTAAACAAGATGGCGAAAAAGACTGGGGCAAATACACCGTTAGTGGAGTGCCTGAGAAACCCAAGAAAATGGCTGGCGAACGAGCCTTTGCCAGCTATGGCGAACGTGATGAATCTGTCGTTGAATTCCGCTACGCCGTTTCATTTGTTAGTCCCGAACAGGCTCAGAAAAACTTCGAAAAAGAACTGACTAACGTTACGTTCGATCAATTAAAAAACAAAGGCAAAGCGGCTTGGGAAAAAGTTATCGGGCAGATAAACGTGGAAGGCGGTACCGACGCCCAGAAACGCAGTTTCTACACGGCCCTCTACCGCTGCTACGTTCGTATGATTGACTTCTCCGAGAATGGAAGCTATTTCAGTGGCGCAGATAAGAAGGTGCATGAAACCACGCGACCGTTTTACAACGACGATTACAGCTGGGGAAACTACTTGGCTCTCCACCCCTTACGGGCAATCCTCGATCCCAAACGGGAAGCCGATATGCTGCAATCCTATGTGACTATGTACCAGCAGAACGGCTGGATGCCCGAGTACCCAAGGCCCTTCGGCGACCGTCCCGGCATGTTTGGCTTCAAATCATCGGTGATGTTTTTGGATGCATACCGAAAAGGCATCCGGAATTTCGATGTTAAAACAGCTTTTGAAGGCATACTAAAAAACGCTGAACAGGCAACCATGCTTCCCTTCAGAAATGGACCCAAGGGAGACCTGGAAGAATTTTATTTCGTGAAGGGCTATTATCCGGCACTCCACCCCGGTGAGGCAGAAACGGATGCTTTTGCCTCACAGAAGCCAGGTCAGAAGCGGTCGGCGGTGGCTATAACCCTGGGTGATTCGTATGATAGCTGGGCGTTGAGTGAACTGGCGAAGGAACTGGGGAACCAGGAAGTGTATAAGAAGTATGCCCCCCGAGCCCAGAACTACAAAAATGTATGGCAGGAAAAAATAGGATTCTTTATGCCCAAAGATGCCAAAGGAAACTGGATCGAGATCGACCCTAAATTTGACGGCGGGCACAATGGATTTGATTATTACAATGAAAATAATGGCTGGAGTTATTTGTGGAATGTTCAGCAGGATATTAAAGGGTTGAGAGAGTTGTTGGGCGGAGCCGATAAAATGGAACAGAAACTCGACCAGCTTTTCCGGGAAGGCCTTGACCGTAGCAAGCCGGTTTTCTGGGAAAAATGGCCAAACCAAACGGGCATGATCGGCCAGTTTGCAATGGGCAATCAGGTGACCTTCTTCATCCCCTACCTCTTCAACTACACTAACTCGCCCTGGAAAACCCAGAAATACACTCGACTCCTGCTTGACACCTGGTTTCAGGATACTATTTTCGGCGTTCCAGGCGATGAAGATGGCGGTTCGATGTCCTCGTTTGTGGTCTTCTCGGCCATGGGGTTTTATCCCACCACACCCGGCCTGCCCCGCTACAGCATCACCAGCCCCCTATTTACCAAAGTGAGCATCGCCCTGCCTAATGGGAAGACATTCACCTTGCTGGCGCCCAAGTCATCGCGTCGGAATAAGTACATTCAATCGGCTACGTTGAACGGCAAGCCGTTGACTTCTCTTTCGTTTACGCACGATGAGTTGATGAATGGCGGCACGCTGGTGCTGGACATGGGCGAGAAAACCGACAAAAAATGGGAAATGCAGAATTGATTGATAACGTATAGGCCATATAGTGCGTACACTACCGATCATAATTTTCAATACACACGTTAATGCAGTCAACTCTATGAAATGGATACAGGTTATTGATCCACTTAACAATATAGCTTTGTCCGTACTAGTCGCGGCCGTGCCTATTATCTTCATTTTCTGGGCACTGATTATCAAAAAAATGAAGGGCTACCAGGCAAGTCTGATCGCTATTGTTATTGCCACCGTTATTGCCATTCTGGTGTATGGAATGCCCATAAAACTAGCGGTACTATCAATTGGGCATGGCGCTTTATACGGCCTTTTTCCAATCTGCTGGCTGGTGGTTATGTCGGTGTTTCTTTTCAACTTAACTGTAAAAAGCGGCCAGTTCGAAATTATCAAGCATTTTATGGCGTCCATCACCTCCGACCGGCGATTGCAGGCGCTGTTGATTGCCTTTTCGTTTGGCTCCTTTCTGGAAGGAACAGCTGGTTTTGGCGCACCAGTTGCCATTACAGCCGCTATGTTGGTGGGTTTGGGGTTCAATCCACTTTATGCATCGGGGATTTGCCTGATTGCCAATACCGCTCCCGTTGCGTTTGGCTCCATCGGCATTCCGATTACAGTAGCCTCGCAAGTATCTGGCATTCCTGAGTTGCCCATCTCACAAATGGTTGGCCGGACATTACCAATTCTATCAATCATGCTGCCTTTTTATCTGGTTATGATCATCGCGGGTTTAAAAAAAGCCAGGGAAATATGGCCTGCGGTATTGGTATCCGGTGTTTCATTTGCCTTTCTTCAATGGTTTTCATCCAATTATTTAGGCCCTTCTCTACCCGATGTAATTGCAGGTCTGGGCTCAATTATCTGCCTGATGGTTTTCCTGCGTTTCTGGAAACCTAAAGCCGTATGGCGCTTTGCCAACGAACCTGCCCCTACGTTTGATGCCAACATTACCTACACCAGCGGACAAATGCTTCGAGCCTGGTCGCCGTTTATTGTACTGACCATTATGGTGATTGCCTGGGGGATGCAACCCATTAAGGATGTACTTAACTCAATTGGTATGTTCCAGTTCGAGTTTCCGGGACTTCACAATGCCATTCAGGGACAAGATGGGGCAGTTCTCTCTAAACTATTTAAAGTCAATTATTTATCAGCCGCAGGTACAGCCATACTCATTGCTGATCTTGTCGCCATTCCGCTCATTGGCCTGACCTACCGGGAGGGTGCCAAGGTTTTTGGAGCCACATTGAACCAACTAAAATTCCCAATTCTGACAATTGCTGCCGTATTAGGATTTGCCTACATTTTGAACGATTCGGGTATTACACTAACGCTTGCCGCAGTACTGGCCAATACGGGATTCATGTTTCCATTTTTCGCGCCAGTGCTCGGTTGGTTGGGGGTGTTCATTACGGGTTCTGATACGTCGGCAAATGCCCTGTTTAGTAAGCTCCAGTATGCTACCGCAACGTCCATTGGTGTCGATCCGGTGGTGACGGTAGCGGCCAACATATCGGGTGGTGTTGTGGGCAAAATGATTTCACCACAATCTATCGCCGTAGCCGCGGCAGCTGGTAATCTGGTGGGGCAAGAATCTGAATTATTCCGCTTTACGGTGAAGCATAGTTTCTTCATGCTACTCTTGATCTGCCTAATTGTACTGGCGCAGGCCTATGTACTGAAGTGGACAATTCCTGTGTACGAAATGCTCGGCACGACGAAAACGACTACTAGTCTGGATGCATCACGAGGGTATGCATACCTCCTGGGATTAGCTATTTTGCTAGTCACTCTGGCATCGACCATTGTCATGCTGGTGAAAAAGAAACCCCAGACGCCGAATCTGGTGAGCTGATTTTATACGTCTATTCCATCCTCAACTAATCTAAGCGTGATGAAACGATTCATTTTCCGTAAAGAAAATATGCTAGCCTTCTTAGGGTTGCTATGCATCACAAATTTGAATGCACAGGTCGTCCAACGGTCCAACGTGCCTGCACCCAATTTCGAAGTTACCGGGAGTATTTACCCTTGGGAGGTGCACGATGAAGGTATGGATCTTATTCTCGACAACATGACAAGTATAGCCGGGGTAAATTCTGTCTACCTGATTGCGGTAATGCATCAAGAGCACCGGCCCTTCAACAATGATAAATTACCCGGAACATTTACATTTAACCATAACCCGGTTCGTCGTGAATGGGATGCCGAAGATTCCAGGGCGTATTTCCGGCCTACTATGAGCACGTATGGAAAAATAAAACCTGCGTTCTCGAAGTATAGCTGGCTGAATGAAACCGATTGGCTGAAACTGGTTCTTGATAAAGCGCATGCACGCGGCCTTCGGGCAGGGGTTGAGGTATCTCATACCTATATTCCGGTGGAGTATCTCAATCAGCATGAAGAGTTTAAACAGCGGGATATTAACAATAATCCCGTTGAGAGACCCTGCACAAACCATCCAGATGTGCGGGAATATCTAGTCGCTCTTTACGGCGATTTAGCCAAAAACTACGATGTCGATTATGTGCAGACCTGCATGTTGCTCTTCAGCCGGTCTGATGATCCAGTTAAAGGTGGTACTTGTTTCTGCGAGTCCTGCAAGCGGAAAGCTAAGGCTATGGGATTCGACATGGAAGCCGCAATTCCAGTTTTGAAAGATAATCCGTACGCACAACCTCAGTTGGATAACTGGCGCAATTTCCGGAAAGCGTCTACAACAGAAATCTATAAGTTAGTGACCGACAAGCTGCATGAGGTAAATCCAAAAATTGATTTCAGGCTGAATGATCTGAATGACAGAACATCTGGACTAGCCCTTGAAGAGTTGACAAACAACATTAATTCCATTCATTTATCCACGCACACAGAGCAAAATGGCTATCAGAAGTCAGATCGAAAGTCTAGGATAGCCACGACCAAGTATTTCATGGGCAACAATATTCCGATTATTCCCGGCGTTCCAACCCGCTTACTTACGACTCCTGAAATCGTAAAATCCAGCATCAAAATTTCGGTTGATGGGGGTGCCAAAGGAATCGGCATTAAACACTATGATGGCTCACCGTATTCGTTACTACGGGCTGTCCGAAATGGCCTAAACGAAGCGGGCGTTGCTGGATTCTTACCTATAACGGGTATGGAAGTTGAAACTATGACGTTGAGCGGCTATACGGCAGATAAATTCCTAATAGAGCCATGCGTACAGACAACGACTAAAGGAACCGCAAGGTTGGCCTTTACGAACCCATCCGGTATTTATGACATCGTGGTGTCGTACGCGGACGAAAAAGGAGGACAGGGAACTTTGGCTTTATCGGTTGCTGGTAAACAAAAGGCATCGTGGAAGTTGGCAGATGATGTCGATTGCTGGAAACGGAAAACCATTCCCAATGTAAAAATCAATACGGGAGATGAAATTGAGATAGCGGGTGTTGCAAATGGCACTGAAACGGCCCGAGTTGACTTTATTGAATTTATCGCACAACCCGTAGCTGGTAAGCTAAAAGCTGCTGCAAAAACGCACTGAGTGTATGACCGGAAGATCTTCATGATCGGTATAGCTTGGGGATGATATTCGATAATCAAAATTGATCCTAACAACCATAAAATATGGCCGGCCCGCCGGTAGGGTTTTATTTGAAAATTAGCTATATGACTAAAGATAAGACAATTGGATGGATTGGGACTGGACTCATGGGGAGTCCGATGGTCAAGCACTTGTTAAATGCAGGCTACAAAGTCAATGTCCAGAATCGCACAAAAAGCAAAGCGGCTGAATTGATCGAACTGGGTTGTACATGGTTCGACACGCCTGCCGAGGTGGCTGCTAATTCCGACGTAATTGTTACTATTATTGGCTCTCCAGTCGATGTGGAGGAATGTTATTTTGGTCAGGAAGGGATAATCAATGGGATGAAGTCTGGTGCCATTTTGATCGATATGACAACCACTAAACCAAGTCTTGCCATAAAGATTGCGGAGGTAGCAGGTACGCATGGTGCCCAATTTATAGATGCCCCTGTTTCGGGTGGCGAAGTAGGTGCTATCAATGGCACCTTATCAATTATGATCGGGGGCGATAAAGCGGTGTCGGATTCTGTGCTTCCTCTGTTTGAGACATTTGGTAAAAATATAGTATTTCAGGGACCAGCTGGCTCGGGACAACATTCAAAAATGTGTAATCAGATTACGATTGCCGGAACTCTCATTGGCGTATGCGAGGGTCTTTTGTATGGTTTTAAAGCCGGTCTGGATCTGAACTCCTTACTGCAATCCATAAGTAAAGGAGCAGCAGGCTGCTGGAGCCTGGATGTACTAGCCCCCAAAATCGCAAAAGGTGATTATTCGCCGGGTTTTACCGTCAATAATTTTGTAAAGGATTTGGGCATCGCCCTGGAAGAAGCTGAAGCCATGCGGTTGTCTTTACCAGGACTTGCCTTAGTCAAACAACTTTATTTATCCGTTCAGGCAATGGGTAAAGGCACATTGGGTAATCAGGCCTTATATCTTGTGCTTGAGAAACTATCAAATCTGGATAAAAACTGACCCGATCTTGAACTTTCCTTTAGCCTTATTGAATGAAACCAACCCGTGTCCTTATTGCTCCAAATGCGTTTAAGCATAGTCTGAATGCCATAGATATTGCCCGTGCGATTCAGAAAGGATTACAGCAAAGCCATCTTAATTGCGCTTGTGAATGCTTTCCGGTGGGTGATGGGGGCGATGGTACGGGCGAGTTGATGATCAAAAAATACGACGGATTTGTTGTTTCAGCAAACGTAAATGACCCGTTTGACCGGCAGATAAGCTCGTCGTTTGGGCTGGTTAATAACGGAGAGACAGCCATCATCGAAATGGCGAGTGCATCGGGGCTTCAATTAGTAAAACCGGATGAATTAGATCCGCTACGAGCCACAACATTCGGCACCGGCGAACTGATTAAACTTGCACTAGATAAAGGCGTAAAAGAAATTATCCTGGCCATTGGCGGATCGGCTACCGTAGACGGTGGAACGGGAATTTTGCGAGCGCTTGGTATCCGCTTTTTAACAGCTGAAGGTACCGTTTTGACCACTCCCGAAAGTCTGACGGAGTTAGTGACCATTGATGTTTCAGGACTTGATCAGCGGATTCTGGCTTGTGAGGTAAATATTCTTTGCGATGTAGATAATGTGTTAATTGGTGAGCAGGGGTCGGCAGCCGTTTTTGGACCTCAAAAAGGAGCTACATCCAGAGGAGTAAAAAAACTGGATGCAAGTATGAGCAAACTCGCCGAAGTAGCCTTTAAGCAAACGGGTATTGACATGGTACGGGTGAAGCACGGTGGTGCAGCCGGCGGTGTGGCTGCGGGTCTCTACACGTTTTGCAATGCAAAATTGGTGAACGGCATTGATTTTTTTCTTCAGTTCACTGGTTTCGATAAAGCGCTGAATAAGGCCGATATCGTTATCACCGGCGAAGGCAGTATCGACGAGCAAACCTTACTTGGCAAAGGACCATTTGGCGTAGCGTTTCAGGCAAAGCACCAAAATCTACCTGTAATTGGTTTGGCGGGCAAGATTCCATTGGGCCAGAAACAGGAATTGAATCAGTATTTCGATGTCTTACTAGCTATTGGCAATGGCCCAACAGACCTCGGCACCGCCATGCAGGTTACTGAGCAAAACCTGATACGAACCGCGTGGCAAATTGGTAATTTGTTAGCGATAAAATCTCTTTAAAACCATACATATTACTATTGATTGATTTGTGTAGATTAGTTCAGTCTGTTTCTATAGATTTTTTCGATTCTATTGTACTGATAATCAAAAACGATAGAATCAACCGCGCGGGCGGCCCCGAGAATCTATAGAATCTAAATTGGAACAACACTAGCCTTTCAATAAGGTGAATGTTACAATTGTTCCCTCATGTTCAACGCTATCGATTCGTATTGTACCTCCGTGTAGCTCCACAAACTCGCGAACAATCACTAAACCTAAACCCGAACCATGAATATTCACCACATTCTTCGCGCGAAAGAACGTCTGGAATAAGTGAGCTTGCTCCTCGGCCGGAATACCAATTCCTTGATCAATAACCGATATGACCACTTGTGCCCCAAAGCGGATTAGTAACTTCGGATTACTTTGGGAGAACTTAAAGGCGTTTGACAGTAAATTAACCAGTACGTGGCTGATTAACTTCTGATCCACAGAAACCCGTTCGGGTTCCCCTTCAATCAATACATCTACGACCCGATTATCCTTACGATCCGCGAAATGTGTTTCGATCACTCGATTCGTTAAGGCAACCAGATCAATCGGTTCAGGATGAAAGGGAATTCGTCCAACGTCAATCTTGCCAATCGTCAGGATATCAGCTAATAACTCGCTAAAGTTGGCAATCTCCCGTTCGATGATTTCCAGATGTCGGCTAACGGCTGGGGACGGACCTTGGATCGATCGCTCTAAGTGCATACGGATCAGATCGACGCTCGATTGAATAGTTGCCAGGGGCGTCCGGAATTCGTGGGAAGCGGTTGCGACAAACTGGGATTTGAGCTTGTTTAACTCCTGCTCGCGGATCAGCGATTGCTGAAGAACCAACTCCTTTTCTTTCATATCCGTAATGTCGCTGGCAATGCCGATGCACCGCAGGGGAACACCTCCACTGTCTTTCATCACAAAACTGCGAACATTGAGCCAACGAATCAGGCCATCCCCTCCCCGAACCCGGTACTGAACGGGAATTTCCTCCCCCTGACGATACCGTTCGAATGCCGCTTCTACCATCGGACGGTCTTCGGGGATAACCGAACTTAGGAACGAGTAAGGATCGTCGTAGAGACTTTGGGAGGTAATACCAAAAACGCGTTCATAGGCCGGATTGATATATAACAATTGAAACGGATCCGCCGACTGAATCCAGAAAACTTCATCCACGTTTTCGGCAATCTCCCGAAACCGCTGTTCGCTTTCTCTCAGGTCATCTTCGGCCTTTTTTCGATCAGTAATATCCCGGGCCGAAGAATAAATCAGTTTCTGATACCGTTTGGCGCGCCATTGGATCAGGCGATAACTCCCGTCTTTGTGCTGATACCGGTTTACAAAGCCGTCAATGACGGGCATCTGATAGGTTTGTAACGATTCGTCGCGGTCGTCGGGGTGAATAAATTCGAGAAAGTAATGCCCCTCAATTTCTTCCGTCCGATACCCTAACGTGTCGGTCCAGGCCTGATTTATTTTTAAAAAATGACCGTCCAGGCTGGTAATGCAATGGAGGTCGAGTGCCCGTTCAAAGAAGATCTTTAGCTCACGACTCGTTTTTTCTGCCTTTTCTTCGGCGGCTTTCAAGGCCGAAATATCCGTTGCCGTCCCGACGTATCCTGTGACCTTTCCGCCCTCATCCTTTAAGGTGCTGGCCGTCATAAAAGCCGGGATACGTTGACCTCTTTTACCCAGGATTAAGCATTCGGTGTAAAAAAAACCATCCGTTTCCAAGGCCGTTTTAAGTAGTTCTGATGTGGGGAGATCGGAAGAAGGCTGGTACGAAACGAGGGGTACAGGATTTTCCGGTGTGCCTGGTTCAAACTGAACGACGCGACCGATCAATTCTTCGGGTTTATAGCCTAACAACTGTTCGATCGCCCGGTTCGCCGTTCGAATGATCCCGTTGATATCCGTTGAAATGATCGCCTGACCGGCGTGTTCCAGAATGGCATTTTGCCAGGCCGAAAGTTGCCCGATCTTAAGCGTACGCTCCGCAACATGCTGCTCTAAATTTTCGGTCTGGGCCTGTAGCCGCTGCTCCGTTCGTTTCAGTTGTGAGATATCCTGTACGTATAACAGGACTCGTTCCCCGATTGGAACCATGGATAGGTTACACCAAATCTGCCCGTGTTCAACGGGTACCTGCCATTGTAAGTGGAGCGGTTGGCCGGTTTGTTGAACCGTTTTTAATCGGTCGAACAGGCCAGCTGTAACGGCCGTCGAAAACAGGGTATTGAGCGTACTGCCGGTCATCTGTTCGACGCTCCGTCTAGCAATAATGGCATTGGCATCATTGGTGAAAACATACTTAAAATCAGTCAGTTCACCGTTCGAATAGACTGGATCGAAAAGGGCCAACCCTGCTGGACAGCTACTTACGACGGCTTGTAATATCGCATTATTATCGTTCAGCAACTGATTGGCCTGGCTTAGCAAGGTCTGGCTCCGACGCAGTTTCAGGAGCGATACAACCTGCTGGGCCAACGATTTAAGGGTTGTGGCCTGTTGATCGGAGAGGTGCCGTGGCTTATGATCGATGACACATAAGGTGCCCAGTGCCTGTCCAGCCTCATCAACCAGCGGGACACCCGCGTAGAAAATAACAGGCGGGTCGCTTAACGTAAATGGGTTTTGGGCGAAGCGTTCATCCACACGGGTATCCATCACCTCCATAAGCTGGGTTGGCGTTTGAATGGCGTGCGTACAGAATGAATATTGCCGGGGCGTCTCCTTGAGAGTAATACCTTGGGCTGCTTTAAACCACTGACGCTCATTATCCAAAAAGGTAATCAGTGAAATGGGCGTTTGACAGATATGGGTAGCTATTTGGGTTATAGCGTCATATTCCGCTTCCGGTAAGCTATCGAGAATATTATAGCTCATGAGCGCCTGTAAGCGCTGCTGCTCGGTTTCTGATGAAGTCATAAAATAGTAGGTTACAGAATGGTCAATTGCTTAAGCTTTAGGAGCCATGCTGTTTTCATCGTTGGGGCTTATGCAGATTTGTTCAGTGAACGAACACGATCCATAAGTGGAAGTTGGAGCGTCACTTTCGTAAGGCCCTCTGGCTCACTCTCAATCTGTAAGTGGCCCTGGTTCATCTCGATTAGGGTTTTGGCGATGAACAAACCCAGCCCCGAACCCTGCTGCTCGTAATACTTGCGGTCAAACTGAGTGTATGGAGCAATCCGGAGAACATCGCTGGACTTAAACGCACGCCCCCAATTGGTAATGGTTAGCTGGTAGCCCTCATCACTAATCTGCCCCGACACACAAACGTCACGACCTCTGTCCGAAAACTTAATCGCATTGTCTATCAACTCCTCCAGTATCTTGGACAGGCTGTGGGGCGGTAAGCGTAGATGGGCCATTTCAGTAGCAATACGGATGGTTGCAGGCTGTTCATGCTCTTTCTCAATCGTTTGTTTAACCTGTTCAACAAGCGCATCGAACACATAGGAGTTGCCCTGGCTTAATGCGTCGTAGTCAGTTGAGCCATGCGGGCGGATCAGTAAATTAGTGAGACGTTCATTGTCGAGGGTTCTTTTAAGCCGTAAGCAACACGTCATCATCTGGTCCAGCATAGACTCCATCTCGGCGGAGTCGAGCGTAGGGTAATCTTCCCTTAACAGGCCGATACAGCCCATAATCCCGGCTAGGGGTGTGTTATGCTCATGAATCGTGACCCGACCCAGGTTGGTTAGATAGTCGGTCAACTGGCCCTGTAATTGGTTGTTACGAATCTGCTCTCGCTTCAACCGGGTTTCGATGGATTTTAGTAAGTCTTTACTCGTAAACGGTTTGACGAGGTAGTCATCAGCGCCTAAGACCATACCCTGGCGAAGGTCACCGGGTTCGGCTCTGGCCGTGAGAAAAATGAAGGGTACGTGACTCAGCGAACGGTGAGCGCGAACGGACTCCAGTACCTGATAACCGTTCATTCCAGGCATCATGACATCGCAAAGTATCAAATCGGGTTGTGATTGAATGGCTCGGTTTATGCCTTCATGGCCATCGGCGGCTGTATCGACACTAAAGCCTTCTAGCGTAAGCAGTTCGGCTACGTTCTCACGAATAGATAACTCATCTTCGATGACTAATACCTGTGTTTTCATTTTTGGTCAAAAGAGGGTACGATGGATTGGGTAGCTTGGTATTGCCCAGATCGAGGTGTAATGCTGAGCGTTTACTTGAAAAACACGTAGGGTCTTCTTAAACCGGCGAAGCCTCGCTTTCTCAATAAAAATAATAGTACCCGCTATGCGTAGGGAGCTTGCCGTGAGTATTCTAAAAAAATCGAATTAGAATAGAAAAAACGCTGCCTTAGCTTTGTTTCGGCCCTTTGAGGTTGCTCATTTTCTTCATCATTCAACAGAACACACCCACTACTACATGAATAAGACGGTGACTAATCCATTTATAAATTATGTCAATAGGACGGTGAGTCGAACCGATTGGCAACGGGAAGTAGAAGAGTTGTATAGCAACTATTATTTGATTTCTCTATTACTAACTTACCCGTCGACTGCATCGGCTCATGAGGTTCGTAAGTTGCGACGGTTACAGTCAGCTTTGATCAAAACTCTTGAACAGTTTGTAGCCGAATTAGATCAGCAAACTCAATCGCCGTCGGCCACCGTCTGTTTGCTGAAAAGTCATGTAGCGATTATGCAAAAGCTTAACGGTCAAATCGATAATCTGTTAAAGGAACAAGCGGCTGGGGTGAGCTGAGGAGCGTAACTAAGTTGTCCGTCTCAACGTTGGCATTGGCTCATTCGATGCGTATCCGGTACCAACGTTATTTGTTGGGTAAAGCCGTTTTCGGGCGGTGTTGTTGTCTAAAACGCAGGGGGGACACACCATTGGCTTCCTTGAAACTGACTGAGAAATAAGATAGACTCCCAAAGCCACATCGGTCGGCAATCTGCTGAAGACTACAGTCGGTTTCTAACAGAAACGCTGTCGCCTTACGAAGGCGGTGGTCTTTTAGCAGTTCACTAAAGTTCCGTCGGAGGTATTTCTTTAGATTCCGTTGCATCGCCGACAGACTCATATTCATTTCCAACGATAATTTATCGGCGGTCAAGGATGGATTACCAGCCTGCTGCTCGAGTAGCTCGCTAAAGCGCTTAACGAACTGAATTTCGGTTTCCTGGTGAGCGGTCGCCTGCGCTAATTGGTGCAATACGAACTCGGTTTGTCCACGGGTGATATTGTTAACTTTTAGGAGTAGTTCTTTATGCAGGAAGGGCTTGAACAAATAATCAACAGCGCCTTCTTCTAACCCCAGAAGTTTGTCCTGTTCGGTTACTCGGGCAGTTATAAAAATAACCGGAATTGACCGGTAAAGAGCATGTCGGTTTGTTGCCCGGATAAAGGCAAGGCCGTCCATGTTCGGCATCATGACATCGCACAAGATTAGATTGGGCAGAAAAGAGGGTAGTAATTCAAACGCCCTGATTCCATCCGGTGCAGTTTTAACTTCATGATTACTTAATTCGAGCTGCTCACTGATATTTTCCCTTAACTGCAAGTCATCCTCCACTACTAATATCTTTGCCATTATGGGTGGTCATATACATCATATCAAATATAAATAGTTTTTTTATAAATAAGTGTTAATTCATTAATAGAAAGAGTCAACTTTATATTACCGATTTAACAATCTCATAAATGAATAACTTACACTAATACTACCTTCAATTAAAATCGTCCGAATAATATCAGGACAAGAAAAAGTTCAGATAGCCCCTCTTAGCTTGACTTTAGCCTATCCCCAACGGCCTTTGCTTGCTTCTTTTAGTATTCGGCTAGTAACGATAACCACTTGCCGGCTGAAGTAACCCACACCTCTTTGTAGGTGGCATTATTAATGGCCGGCCACCAGGGAACATCGTCGTTATGCATGGATCGTATGCCGACCGGTATTTCCCCAGTTATTTCACCCGAAGAAAAACTATCCAGTTGCGGATACCTGTTTCCTTCCCCGTAAATGAGCGATTGACCAAATGGGTTTTTTCCGACCGTCCAGTACAATTGTTCACGCCCGATCTGAAGTAACTTCTCATCGTTTAAAAAATGCCCACACATTGCAGCCGCCTTGCCGGTAGATAGATGGACCGCCGTGTTGCCATTGAAAATGCTGAACCAAACGGGGAATCGCTTCAGGTAATGCTCGTCATCCAATTTTACCCCTTTTGTCAGTTGTTCCGTATATAACTCTTTGGCATTGGCTGGCGGAAATAAGTGCAGCGAATAGAAGGACGCTGAATCAGACGCTTCATCTTTATGGTACACACCACTCGGTATCATGCCGTAAGGAGCGGTATAAATCAGTATGTCTTTGAGATAATTACCATACAACTGCACCGCCTGGTACCACTTCGAATAATCGGGATGATTGCGCTGCGTTTGGCACAATAAGATAAGTGCCTGCATGTACACCTGATCTCGGGACTGATGCACGAAATGCACAATGGATTTTCGGGTCGTATCTCGGTAAAAAAAACCTTTAATTCCCTTCACATCACCCAGCGGAGTGGTCCGTTGACACTTGAGTGTGTACCGGATAAAATCGGCAGCCGTTTGTGCGTATTGCTTTTCGCCCGTCAGTTGATAAAGCATACTGGCTGCCCAGGAAATAGTGGCCATATACTGGCTCTGCGACGTATTATAGTTATGTTCATACATCTGGGTGAAGCCCCCATACCCCTTTTCCCGATACGTCTTCATCGCCAACGAAAAATCCTCTCGGGCTATTTTTCTCAGGTATTCGCTAAAGGCAGGGTCCCCATCCAGCGTCATAGCCGCATAAGCCTCGTAAGCGGCATAGAGAAACGTATCAAACGAGTTATTCTGTACCCGCACGGATTGAATATCATCCAGCGTGCCTATTACACCATCCTGCCAAATAAGCAATCCCATGCTGCTGGCCCGATAGCCGTCGTCGTACCGGTTTTTCAACACGAAATTAAGTCCCCATTCGGCCTCTTCCCGCAAGCGAGCTGCCAGTAACGGATCTTTTGTTCGCTGGTTTTTGAATGATTCCAACAAGGCAAACGTAACATCGGCCGTTTGCAAGGTTTGCTGAGAAAGGTCTCCCGCGTCATGCCATCCACCACTGTAGGAAATCTTTTTCCCCTTATGTTCAGAAAACAGGTCAAGATGACACTGTCCGTGTATTTGCGGTACCGCATACCCACACCGCTGACAGAAGATATAATTTAATACCCGCCACTGGGAAGCCGTCCAAATGCGGGGGCTAATCTCGAAAGAAGCGGTTTTTATTGGACCGAAAACGATATGGTAAGTACCGGCTTTTGTGAACGTACTAAAGTCAAGCACCTCGTAGTCACCCGTAGACGTATGTATTTGTTTTGCGTTCGCTTCATAAGCCACTCGGTGAGTCGCTTCATGGATCAGTTGAAAACGAGTATTGGGTTTACCGCTTGTCCGATTGGCAATAGCCGTTTTTTGGCCTTCGGTCATGTAACCCGATGTGGAATACACAATACTATTTGGGGCGGGCAGCCACCCGTGGCTAATTTCCTGGGTTTTTACTTGTTTTAAAACGGGCTGATCGATGTAATAGACAATAGAATCACCGCTGGTCAAGTTCTTACCTTTTAGTGAGACATAAAAGGCAATTTCATCTACCTCATCGCGCCGGAGGTCCGACAGATCCAGATAACAGCGGTTCCACTGGTGGTTGGTCAAATTGATAAGATGATCGGCGGAAGCCATCAGCGTCCCGTTTTTGGCGGATCGGTTCTTATTCCGAAAATCAATATTGATGTTTACGACCTGCGCTCCTTCGGCCTCGGGGTAAATAAAAAATTCAAGTCGGTTATAGGCTTCCCAATTCGCCCCATTCACGTCCAGCTGCATACGGCAGTTGCCATAGGTAGCATAGTCTGGGTCATTGACCGAACCCACTGCTCGTTTTCCAGTAGCTGTAGGCAAACTCAACCGCAACGTAGGCTGCCCCGATTTTGTGCGATCCTTACTCATCGCCAGCTTACCATAGCCGGTATGTTTCCAGTTGTTGAAAACAGCCGCTGCACTCAGAGGCTGCGCTTTTAGGACTGGATTTGCCAGAGAAATGGCTTCGTATGATCGGGAATGATCAAGTGGTAAGGGCCGATGAATGACACCACTTCGAATAATTTCGTTGAATAGTCTACGATCAATTCCACTTACTGGTGTCTGGGCGTGAAGGATCGAAGTTGTAAAGACCACTAGAAACGTAAAGAGTACTCGTAAAGTCATTCGTGCTCGTCAATAGAAGATGTCAATCAAAAGTAATTATTTAACCCATGCGAGCCCTCCGTCAATGCTCCCCTTGAGACGATAAAATCTTCGTACAGCTGCTTCAAAAAATGGGCATTTAAAGGAACAGTGAACTAGTGCTCGTCCAATTTAGATTCTAGAGATTCTCGCCCCCCCCGCGCGGTTGATTCTACTTGATGGTTTAGGTATTGATTATCAGTAGGAATATCGTCAATAGAATCCGATAGAATCAACAAAATCTACTTTGGTAAAGCACTAGCACACTGTCGTACAGACCAATAGGTTATTTATTGAACCGAACAGAGTGCCACATTGACAACCACCATAACCGTTACCTAACCCGCTTGACCACAGCGTGTTACATGGAGCTTATTTGTGCCATTATTACGATCTTTCTGACCTACCACGTATTCAACGAACTCGTTTTCTCGACGCCTGTCTAATATTGAGCACCAGTCTGGCTACTCCCTTCTGGTGGGTCGACCAGACCCTTTGACCCTACCGCGTTGAGGTCACTTAATGTAAGTTTAATACCGTTCCCTCAATTCATGATTTGTAGTCTATGGCCTATGATTGACATTTGAAAGCACCCATTAAATGGTCAAGAGTCACAATGGATAAGCTATTATCCTTACCGAACCCGCAATTAGATATACCCATGACGTTAGCTGAATAAGTTGCCAGATTAGCCGGATCAGCACCGCATTATTTGTCAAGAATCATGCGGTTTAAACAATCGCAGAGGCTATATCCCGCTGTTGCACACCTTATCCTTTAGTTACAAATCAATCTCAGCACCGATACACTGGACATCAAAAATCCGTCCATATCAATTTTACTTACTAATAGGATCTCGCTCCGTGCATACAATACATTGACCATGGCGATCTGATTATCAGCAACTTGATCAATAATAGTTCCTGCCTCGCTTATGAAATACTTTATCTGTTTCCTGTTACTCGTCCTCATTTCCTGTAAGCACAATCAAGATACCCCAGTAGCGACCAACACTAACGCGCCAACGGCATTTGACCAGATCAGACAGGTAGCCCTTCGCTCAGCCGACAGCCCGCTAGGACAGGTCTTCCATAGCCCCGATATTAACAAAGATGTACTGGTATTCGGCACCAAAAACAGTTACGGCTATCTCAAGCAGGTTCAGTTCGTGCTCGTTACGGATGCCAGTACAAAAGAGTGGATCTTATACGAATTTAATTCCAGCTACTTACCTATCTGGGCGCGACTGTCGAAGGGCTATACGATCGGCTTTACCAATTACAACATGACCAGCAGAACGGTGACCATAACGGGTTACCAGACCGACACTCGGACTAAGCTGGGGACTATGGATGGGGTCAAACTAGACCAGAACGTATTTGACTGGGCCAGTGGTGCCCAGACGATACTGGATCAGGACCTGCGAACGGCGCGGGTAGTCAGTCAGTGCAGCCAGAGCCAGTACAAGGCAGCAGCAGCCGGGTATTTTGCGGTCAATGCAGCTGGCTGCGCGTTGGGAATCACCGAATTCAGTACCGGCATTGGCATTCCCGCTGCCATTCTGAGTATTTACAATACCTATCAGAGTTGTAAAAGCGCACTGGGCGTATTGGGCAATATTGCCTCCGGCCAGCCAGCTGTCGGTTGCCCATCGGCTCAGGATATTGCCAATAATGGAGCGTCCTGCCTGGAAGGTGAGCTGAACGCATTTTCGGGCAACCCCTACAATTTTGTGCAAAGCTGCGCGTCGGGCATTCTGGCCAACGCAGCCGCAGCGGCAGCCTGTAATTGCGATCCGAACGACGATCCCCTACCCGCCCGCAGCACCGGAGACCCGCACCTGCGGACACTCGACGAACTCTATTATGATTTTCAGGCCTACGGCGAATTTACCGCCCTGAAAGCGACGGCGGGGGATCTGGAAATTCAGGTTCGGCAGGAAGATTACAACAATACAGGTGTGGCCACGGTCAACACAGGTGTGGCCGTTCGGATGGGCAGTGATGTGGTGTGCGTGCTGGTGAACCCCAACCGGCTGTACGTCAATAAAGTACTAAAAACGGACGCCTTCACTAGTTTACAGCTCAGCAATGGTACCACGCTCACTAAAGATGGCAACGACCTGACGCTGACCAACGCCCAGAACGAAAAGGTAGCGATTCAATGGCGGGGAGGTTTTTATTTGCTCGACTATCTGGTAGCTCTTAAAGCGAGCCGGGCCGGGCAGGTAAGCGGCCTACTGGGAAACTTCGATGGCACGCCGGGTAATGACCTTATGCTTAGTACTGGTGCGGCTGTCAACCGATTTACCGACAATATAACGGGTCCGTACGCCGATAGTTGGCGGATTCAGCAAGCCCAGTCACTGTTTGTCTACGAGTCCGGGAAAACGACGGATTCCTATACCAATCGTAACTTCCCGCGCACCAGCGTGACTCTGACGGATGAGCGCAAACAATGGGCCCAGGGTATTTGCCAGAATGCTGGCATCTCTGATCCCGATTATTTACAGGACTGCATTTATGACGTAGCCATAACGGGTGAACCAACAATTGCAGAATCGGCCGCCTGGGGCCAGAAAGCAGACGGTGTTCCAACCGCCCTGCCCCTGGCGGCCAACAGCGATTTTAACCAGTTCCTGAATGTACGACTGGAACTTTCGAGTACACAGACTGATCTGGATCAACTAAATCTGCTCGACTTCGATGCCGGTAAAGTGTATAAACTGCGTGATGGTGCCGCCCACGCAGCTACTATCGACGCCGTTGGAAGCCAGTACTGCGGTAGCAATCTAACCACTCCTGCCACGATCAGAACCTGCGATCAGTCGTGTGGCACGGCCCCGATCTGGAACGTGATCAGCAGTCAAAACTGGCCAACCCTTCAGCGGGGAACGTTACTTTATGTGGGCGCTAACAATAATCCGGGCCTTCTGTTAAGCCAATGGAACAGCATTCAGCAGTCCAGTGATATAAAAGCGCTGGTCCGCTCTAATTTCGACAAAGACAATACATTCTCGTCGGTGGTGCTGGAGAGTAGTGGTACTGACCAGAATACGTGTTTGCCGACCTATCTTCAGAATCGTTTTCTGTATACGTTCATAACGGGTCAGGGCAAGCTTGGCTTGTTTCGGATTACGGGCAATGGCACCACGGCCGAAGGACGCCGGTGGTATACGCTGGACATTAGAATTCAGAAATAGGGCATTCGCATCGTTGATAGGACCCCTACCGGGCTCTATGCCTGTGACTACGGATACCGAAAATTTTTAGTGGGTTGCCATAATCACTTAGACAGCAAACCTAAAATACACGTTTGCCTGGAAAATGGAGCATTTTCTGAGAATGTACCCTAAAAGATACATTCTGATTTTTTAATCTCTATCTAACTCAACCATAGATCATACAGAAAAGCTTGAACTGGATAGTCTTTTGGGAAAACCACAATACCGCCAGAAAAAGGAGAGCCTCAAAAAATTGCTGATCCAGTGCCAGGAGCAGACTGGCGATACTGTGGCTTATATTAGGAAAACCATTCTTCTCATGAAATACGAGCGGGTGATGGATAAAAACCGTCGGCGTATATCCAAGAGAAGTGATGGAAAATTAGCAGAATGTTGCTTTAAAGGCCTACACCACCAGTCACTTCTATGCGCTGACCGTTAACCCATTTCGCATCTTCACTACATAGAAAGGATACTACACCCCCAATATCATCAGGAAGCCCAACCCGTCCCAAAGCTGTAATGCCCGTTACAAAATTTCGTATTTCCGGTGAATCCGGCATGGTACTGCCACCAAAAATAGCACCAGGGGCCACTACATTGGCGCGGATGCCCCGTGGCCCCAACTCCAGGGCAAGGTATCGGGTATAGACATCAATTGCCCCTTTCATGATCGCATAGGCCGATACACCCGAAAAGGTCTGGCGAGAAACTGCGGATGAGATATTGACGATGCGGCCACCTTCCCGCAGATGCTCTAGTGCTTTCTGGGTAAAAAAGTAGACCCCTTTCAGATGGACGTTCATCATTTCGTCGAATTGTGCTTCGGTCGTTTCGGTGACTGGAGCACTCAAGCTGGTGCCAGCATTGTTGATGAGAAAATCGAAGCGGTTTGTTACCCATCGATCTTGCAATAGCACGTGTAGCTGCTCGAAAAAAGCAGGAAAGCCACTGGTTTGTGAGATGTCGAGCGGCAGTGCAACGGCTTTACGGCCAAACGATTGAATGGTAGCAACGGTAGATTCCGCTTCCGATTTGTTGCTGCGGTAGGTAAATACTATGTCGACGCCTTTTTGCGCCAGGCTCATTGCAATGTCCTTACCGATTCCACGGCTTCCGCCGGTGATGAGTGCTATTTTCTGAGTTGTCATTTGACTTTTGTATAAACTAAAACGAATACAAAAGTCCGGCAAAGGAACACATCCAGGTTTGTTGCCGCCAATCAATTTTATGTATAATTCAAACTTTGTGACTGACGGCGGAAGGCACCGGGCGACAAAGACGTTTCACTTTTGAAGAATTTGGCGAAATGCGCGAAATCAGAAAAACCCAGGCTGTCGGCGATCTCGGCGATGGTCCAGTCGGTATGGAGGAGCAATGCCCTGGCTTCCTGCACAAGGCGGCCCGAGATGAGTTCGGTGGTTGTCAGTCCCGTAGACTCCCGGAGTACTTTATTCAAATGATTCACGTGTACCGCAAGTTGGTCAGCGAACTGTTTTGCCGTGCGAAGTGCGATTTTCTGCTGCGGATTTTCAAGCGGAAATTGCCTTTCCAATAACTCGATAAACAAGGAGGTCGTCCGGGCAAATGCGCTGTGATTGGGATGCAACATCGTAGTTGATTGCAGCTTTTGCCCGATATGAACAAGCTCGATTGTATAAGCACGCAACAGGTCGTATTTATAGACATAATTAGACGTAATTTCGGCCTCCATATTGTCAAAAATGGCTTGCACACGTGCAGCCTGGGTTTCTGACAAGGCGTAAACCGGGTGTTCCGGGGATTTAAAAATGGGAAGCTCATCGAGCATCACCCCGCTTTTAGTCGGGTGGAGGAAGTCGGCGGTGAACACGCAAAACTGTCCGGTTTGCCGACCAATGGGCCACCAGGTAAATGGACTTTTGGGGGTCGTGAAGATCAGCGACGGCTGATTGATTTCTATGGTGCGGTCGGGATACTCGACCCGTGATTTTCCAGTCAGAAAATTAATTTTATAAAAGGCACGGCAGGCGTAGGGTATTGCCGGTTTTTCACGACTTGTCTGGGTAAGTTGGGTCAGGTTAAACACGTTAAAATGGCCTACTTCGTGCTGGATACCTTCTGGTAACAAGGCGCTCAGTTCTGTTGAGGTGCCGCTGGACAAGCTGTTACAAAGTTCTTCAAAGGAGGTTACGCTCATCTTGTTCGTTTGTGAAAATCAAATTTACAAACGAACAGCAAAAGGCAGTTATCAGTTTAGACTATGGACATATTAATGAGATTTCCTTCTGGAGACGCAGGAGCGTTTCGTAATAATTTAAATAATAGGGGTTGTAAATCAGAAACGATCATTCCTGATTTACAACCCCTGTCAACGAGGACTTCAAGTCAATAGATACCTAGCTGATTAGTATAGAATCCGTTGCTCTTTCGGTACAGTGGCAATATGGTTCAGCTTACCCTGTCTGAAATCTTGATAAAGCCGACGAATATCCTCCTGTGTATCGCCAATGAAGGGCCCATGAGATACAATTTCATCCCCCTGCCGTTCGCCGGCATAAAGAATGACCCGCCCGCCCGTTTCACCTGCCGTTAAGCTAAGTTCGCTCAGGTCCTTAACATCCGCGAATCGGTCAAGCCAGCCAACTTGACCCTGGATCAATCGTTTCTGTTGGTCGCCAACTTCCACACTCCCTTCAATCGAATACAAAAAGGCGGTGTAAGGAGCCGGAATATATTGTACAGTAGAGGCATGGGGCGCCAGCCGAATATCAGCCAGAATCAGGGGCGTATAATTCTGAACGGGCGAGGTTACACCCGCCAAAGAGCCACTATAAACCCTGATGTCTACCGACCCATCGGTGACATTGGGCACATGGTTTAAGGGAATATCCTGCACCCGTGGTGTAGCCCAGCGATCTTTCTTAGGCAAAGTCAACCATAGTTGCAAGAGTCGCATAGTCGCTTTACGCTCGATGGTTTCGGTATGAATCACACCACTCCCGGCCGTCATTAATTGTAAATCGCCCCCACGCATTCGATAAGCATCGTCGCCCATTTCTCCTTCCAGCAATAGAGAAACCGTTTCAAAACCGGCGTGGGGGTGTGGCCCACCAGCAGGGAGTTCGTCGCGCTTTTCAAGCCGATCATCCATCAAGACAATAAACGGATCGCTCTCTGAAAAGTCAACCTGAATGACAGGACTGGCAATATGGCCCGCTCCTAAAAATCCCCGCTGGCCCTGGGGTGTATATATGTTGGCAAGATTTCGTTGAATGCTCATACCACTATCTATTTTTTGAAAGGGTATTAATTGTGTTCCCTTTTCTTCTGCAAATTTACTACATTTGCTATACTTTAGTAAGTAGTATACTTGAGTATAGTACTATACTCAAGTATAGCGAAAATCCCAATAAGCAACCAGCTGCTTACAAACCGATAATCTATGGAGCCAACAAACTTATTACCTGAAGAATGTGGCCGTACTTTGCGTCCTATTCGGGATGCTCTAGATGTATTAAATGGGAAGTGGAAGTTGCCTATTATCGTGGCCCTTACCTTCGGAGAGAAGCGGTTTGGGGAAATCGCCAAAGAGGTTCATGGGATTACAGATCGAATGCTCTCCAAAGAATTACGGGATCTGGAGTTGAATGGATTGGTCAAGCGTCATCTATACGATACTTATCCCACTAAGGTGACTTATTCCTTAACAGCCCATAGCCAAACGCTTCATGAAGTGATTGAATCCTTACGCAGATGGGGGGAACTACACCGCAAAAAGATGATCTCGGGTGATAAATGACAGGAAATAGTTTACGCTTGATACCTTGAGAATACCAAACCCGGACTTACGCCAGGGGGCAACTCGACCCTTGACCCGAGGGGATAGGTAATCCGGATTTGATGGGATGGGCCAGGAGCGCCAAACTTGATGACATCGCTCAGTAGTACGCCGGCTAGAATGGAGGCCAGCGAAACGGGTTCGTAAGGCTAGTTCAGAATCTTATTCATGTTTTCATATAGCCTTTCAATAGATACTCTCCTTATATTATTGGTTTTGAAAGCCCCCTGGCAGGATTTTGGCGATGTTTGGCTAATCAGAAATATGCTGCCATGGGCTACTCTCATAACATATATTTACTGAAAGAATACATAAAGACGTTCATCGCAACAGATTTTGTCTTTCCCGGTATTTTGCCCCGACAATGGGGCCATGAGTTCACTAGTTCAGAATTGAAGGGTATCTACTTTGGGCTTAATTTTGTTCTTCTAAAGGCCCACCCGCTTCAGGATATCGATATGATTGATGCGTTTAATTATGTCGAAGAGTCAAATTTGGCGACCTTACACTGGTTTCTTTGTGATTATTGGGAAACGATTGTAGTACTACTCAAATTCTATCCAGACTTGGGAGAGGAGTATTTAACTAACCTGAATTAACCACGAAAAACGCTGAACGCTGATACGTACGTCAGCGGTCTGAGCCTGGGCGATAAATCCTGTTTTGCAGTAGTAGCCGACAAATTGGGGTAAATAGGTGCTTCATGCGTAAATATGGATTTAACTTAGTAGATAAAACTACTCGTTCAGGCAACACATTTTTCCATGCCTAGCGAAAAGTGTTTGAATGGCGCTTTTAGCGAGAAGGCGCCATAGTTATGTGTACCCTCATAAGCAATCATACATTTATCCGATTGATTCACAGGGATTATATAAATACTATTGCGTTGCCTATTCAGGCCAACTAGCGCCTAATCACATCTTGCTTTTAATTCATTTCCTATCAGATGCCTACTAGACTAAGATTAGTATCTATGAGCACACGATGCGCTACAGTACGGTCATCTCAACCAACGGGTTTGCTTTTCACAGTTTGGATTCTCGGGCAGGAATTAGTCTGGGCTATTCGCTTTGATCGTATGACTAACTATATAAAAGCTCTCTGTTCAGTCTTAGTGCCAATATGCCTGGGACTTTACTTTATTGATCCACGACAGTTGAAGGTCGATAAAGGCTGGTTATTTTTCCTTTATGCCTTGCCCGGTCTCGTTTATTTCTGGAAGAAACAGCTTTTTTATCCCTCCTTCAGCGCGGTACTTTTAGGGCTAATCCTCTATTATCTGCTTAGATGAGCCTACGAGTTCTTCCTTGCGTTTTCACCTCGTCAACCAATTTTTTCGTTTAACATTCCACTTGGTCATGCGGTTATTTTTTTTCCTGATTCTGTCCCTTTGTTTAGCTAACCGACTACCGGCTCAAACCCTGATAAAAGACATTCAACCGGGTGCGCCTAGCTCCAAACCAGATCAGCTTATTAATATCAATGGAACGCTTTTCTTTGTTGCCGACGACGGGGAACATGGTGCCGAACTATGGAAATCAAACGGTACGGCTGCTGGAACAACGCTAGTTAAAGACCTCATACCCGGCCCTGCCGGATCAGATATTAACGAGATGACAGCGGTTAATGGCAAGTTATTTTTTACCGCGCTTAGCCCCAGCTCGAAAACCCGGCAACTATGGGTATCGAGTGGATTTGCGGCCAACACCGTTATTCCCTATGATGGTCATAAAGAAGCCGAGGTACGAGATGCCAGTCAGTTAACTGGGTTTGCGGTTGAAGTATACTATGTTAAACGAGGCTCGTTAGGCGGAACAGATCAGTGGCTCCTACAACGGTCCGATGGCTCCCCAGCGGGCACAAAAGCATTTTTGCAATTTGGATTCGATCCCGTCAAGGAAGGGAAACAACCTCCAACCTATTTCACTTATCTAACGGGTGCTACCTATTTCGCTTATAAAGGAGACCTTTGGCGCACCAATGGGCAGAGTAACAAAACCAGTTCCCTGGTCGTAAAGGCGGGCATTTACCCCCAGTTTTTAGTCAATTACGGTACTTCCCTGTTATTTGTTGGTGGCCCTTCGCAGGCTGAGTTGTGGATTAGTCAGGGAACTGAGGCCAGCACCAAGAAGCTATTGACTCCGGCTGGAGGTACTAAATTGTACAGCTTAACCCGAGCAGGCAAATATGTCTTTTTTTCATCAGGTCCCTTGAGCAAAGAGGTATGGATAACGGATGGTACAAGTCAGGGGACGAAAAAACTAGCGACAATTTCGGGGCCAATTGGAAAGCTAGTCAATCTGTCTTCGCCCAATCCGTTCCAGATAGGAGATTATAAAACATATTTTACTACCGCCATTACCAAAGAACTTTATTTCACCGATGGCAAGAGCGTCACTAAAGTAACAGGCCCTTTCACTGGACCCGTTACTAGTCTGGTCAAATTTAAGGAGTCCCTCTACTTTACGACAGCTAGTGGCTTATTTCGGACCAGCAACACCCAAGCGGTACCCATATTTACCTCCAGCGGCTCGAGTAGCCATTTAACGGATGTCAATGGACGCTTATTTTTCAGCCATAATGAGCCCGCAAGTGGGATAGAGCTTTATGGACTAGGCCCGTTTCTAAAGCCGAATCCGTTTCTCAAAGGCATTGGTAAAGCTAGTCAGATACATAACTAGTGCTTTGGCAAACTAGATTCTAGGGGATTCTATAGATTCTCGGGGCCGCCCGCGCGGTTGGCCCTATTGTACTGATAATCAAAGACGATAGAATCCAAAGAATCTCTAGAATCTAAATTGAAAGAATACTAGTTCAGTCGCCCGTTTTGCGGAAATAACGAACAGGAGACAGAAGTATAGGTGGCTTCGCTCATGGCTTATGTTATTTTTTGCTACTCGCTTCGGTCAACGAGCCAATCTGACATAGCTCTCTCCAAACGCAAGGACAGCTAAGGAGCCAGACTAGCAGTTAGTATGTTAAAGAACAGTTGACTTTCAGCGATGCGTTAGCGGGTGTAAGACGCTATTTTGGCAGGAACTGAATTTTTGTACATCCAATTCAGAACTGATACATGTAAAATGAGCCAACAGCAATACCAGTTATGGCAGAACGCCTTAGATTGGGCAGCATAAGGTTAAAATCAAGATTAGAGGCTTTCTAAAAAGCAAAAAAGACGAAGAAGTGCCCACGTCGTTGATCTATAAACGAGACGTTTAATAAAGGATTCGAAAATTATCCATCGCAATATTACAATCAATAAAAAAACCTGCTACATTTGTGCCATGGGACTCACCAAAACAGAAATATTCACCGAAGAGCAAAATCGCATGGCAGATTTGGCGAAGGCCTTTGCCCATCCTGCACGCGTAGCGATTCTTCAATTATTAGTATCCAGGAAAGCGTGCGTTTGTGGAGACCTGGTAGACGAGCTGAATTTGGCCCAGGCGACTGTATCACAGCATTTGAAGGAATTAAAACGTATTGGCATTATTCAGGGAGAAATCAACCCGCCCCGTGTGTGCTACTGCATCAATCCTCCCGTATGGGAAGAAGCCCAACGCGCGTTCGGAGCCATCTTCAACACGTTCGTACCTATGGCTGTAACCTGCTGCTAGTTATTAGCAGGTATTTTTTTGAGCAAATCAATCGCAATATTACATTATACCAATAAACAATTTTATGGAAACCGCTGAGCAAATCAAAGCAGTTGTGCGTCAGAAATATGGCGCGATTGCCGAACAATCGTACGACGGCCTGGTCGATACCAATGGCTGTTGTGGGCCCACCTCTTGCTGTGGCCCATCCAGCCCGGGGCCTGAGATGGTTGCCAATGTACCTATTGATATGACCGTGGGGTACGACGAGTTGAAAGGCTATGTAGCCGAAGCTGATTTAGGATTGGGTTGTGGTTTACCTACTCAGTTTGCACAGATCAAACCCGGCGATGTAGTAGTGGATCTGGGATCGGGTGCGGGGAATGATTGCTTTGTGGCTCGCGCCGAAACCGGAGAAACGGGCCGCGTGATCGGCCTGGACATGACTCCGGCCATGATTGACCGTGCCCGCAAGAATGCAAAGGCGTTGGGTTTCACGAATGTTGAATTTGTATATGGTGACATCGAGGACATGCCATTGCCGGACAATCTAGCGAATGTGGTGGTAAGCAATTGTGTTATGAATCTGGTGCCCGACAAGCAGAAAGCCGTTGCCGAAACCTTCCGCATTTTAAAACCGGGTGGCCATTTCAGTATCTCCGATATCGTACTAAAAGGTGAGCTTCCCGCAGGCTTGCAACAGGATGCAGAACTCTATGTGGGTTGCGTTTCTGGTGCCATCCAGAAGAGCGAGTATTTGAAACTCGTGCAGGAGAGCGGCTTTACCAACATCATTGTGCAGAAAGAGCGGGAAATCGTTTTGCCGGATGATGTGCTGAGAAACTATCTGTCAGCCGAAGAGATTGCCGATTATCGCCAGCAAGACAAAGGCAATCAAGCCCGGGGTATCTATAGCGTTACCGTTTTTGCTCAAAAGCCCGAAGGAGAAACCAAAGCGACATGCTGCGCTCCCGGTTGCTGTAACTAGATCTCAAACACAAACCAGCCATGAAAAAAATACTAGTGCTTTGCACCGGCAATTCTGCCCGTTCGCAGATGGCCCAGGGTTACTTACAATACTTCGCCAATAGGTCGGGCCACGGAGATCAGGTGCAGGTTTATAGCGCTGGAGTTGCTCCCCACGGCGTGAATCCCCTGGCCATCCAGGTAATGAATGAGGACGGCATTGACATTTCCCATCACACGTCGAACCATGCCGACGAATATCTGGATATCTCCTTCGATTACGTCATTACCGTATGCGACCATGCTCGTGAACAGTGTCCAATTTTCCCATCGAGCGCGGAAAAGATTCACCACAGCTTTCCCGATCCGGGGCACACTCCAGGTGAAGATGCATTGACCTCCTTCCGGCGGGTGCGTGATTTAATTAAACCGTACAGTCAGGAATTTATCGCCAGTCGATTGGGTAAATCCAACGCACAATAGCTATGGCCATACACATTACAGCTGCCCAATCAGCCGATAAAGGGGCTATCGTTGCCTTGCTAGCGCAAGCGCAGTTGCTAACCGAAGATTTACCAACTGACCTTCCTGATTTTGTCATCGCCAAAGAAGAAAGCAATTTAGTTGGCGTGGCTGGTCTGGAACGCTTCGGCCCGGTAGGTCTACTACGCTCGGTGGTGGTCGACCCACAGTATCAGGGGAAGCAGATTGCCGCCCAATTGGTCGGTCGATTGCTGGAAACTGCCCAAGCATCCAACCTGGAAGAAGTATATCTTATCACCACGACTGCTGACCGCTATTTTGAGCGGTACGGCTTTCAACCCATCAACCGTCAGGAAGTGCCTGCCGTTATTCAAAAGACGCAGCAATTCAGCAACTTATGTCCATCATCGGCCATTGTTATGAAGCGCGCGCTAAGTCAAAACCCCGCATGAGTGCCCCTCGTTTATCGTTTCTCGACCGCTTTTTGACCTTATGGATTTTCCTGGCCATGCTAATCGGAGTGGGTTTTGGCTACCTTTTTCCGCAGTCGCAGCATTTCATCAATCAGTTTAATTCTGGTTCTACTAATGTGCCGCTTGCCATTGGTCTGGTGCTGATGATGTATCCACCTTTGGCAAAGGTGCGCTATGACGAGTTGCCCAATGTGTTTGCCAATACCAAAATACTTGGGCTTTCACTCGTGCAAAACTGGATCGTCGGCCCGCTACTCATGTTTGGTTTAGCCGTGATTTTTCTGCCCGACAAACCCGAATACATGACCGGCCTCATCATGATCGGCATTGCCCGCTGCATTGCGATGGTTATTGTCTGGAATGATTTGGCGGGCGGTGATCGGCTCTACGCTGCCGGTTTAGTAGCCTTTAACAGCATTTTTCAAGTACTGTTCTACTCGATCTATGCCTGGCTGTTTATCACCGTATTACCGCCCTTGTTTGGACTACGTGGCTATGAGTTAACTGTTACTATTGGAGAAGTGGCCAAAAGCGTATTCATTTATTTAGGCATTCCCTTTTTGGCAGGTGTGTTTTCGCGAATCATCCTGACTCGATTATTCAGTCAAAAATGGTTTGAGCAGACGTTTTTACCCGCCATTAGTCCCCTTACGCTCATTGCCTTACTGTTTACGATTGTGGTCATGTTCAGCCTGAAAGGCCAACTCATCGTGTCTATTCCGCTCGATGTACTGCGCATCGCCATTCCACTGACAGTGTATTTTGTCATCATGTTCTTTTCTGCCTTCTACCTCTCGAAACGGGCTGGTGCTGATTACGCCAAATCTACATCGCTCGCCTTTACCGCAGCAGGTAATAATTTCGAGCTAGGCATTGCAGTTGCTATTGCCGTTTTCGGCATTAATTCGGGGGCCGCTTTTGCTGCTGTAGTGGGGCCGCTAATCGAAGTGCCAGTGCTGATTCTGATGGTCAATTTTGCCCTGAAACAACAAAGCAAATTTGCCTCCTACCACAAAAAAACGGCCCAAAACCGCGTCTGAGTAAATACTGGTCCGTGCTGTAACTTTGTCTTGAATAATCTGTCGGAGTCAATTTGAATACTTATGATTGCCGTAAAATATATTGTAGTCTTTATCCTGGCTGCCCTTTGTGAGATAGGAGGTGGATACCTCGTTTGACAATGACGGTGCATGGAAATCCAGTCTGCTGATAGGCCCAGGCGAATAACGGATTGAGCATGAACGCTGCATCAGCAGCGTTCATTGAAGCGATGAACATCCTATGAATCTTTAGCAGAATAGGCTTAGCCATGAACCTCAGTTTAAGCAATCAATTTTCGTCGCTGAGGGATTTATTTTTCTTCACCTTAGCGCCGTTCAGACTACCAAATTTATAGCTGAATGTGGCCCGGACACTGGAATTATAAATGTACTGCCGAAAATCCTGATTAAACTGGGCCGAGTTCAGCACCGATGTAAAGCCCATGCCACGGGTAAGAAAGTTCTCCGCTACGATGCCAATGCTGCCCCGTTTATTAGTAAAACTTTTCCGGGCTCCCAGCGAGTACTGAGCAAAGCCAATTCGGTAACCTTGCAGAGCAATATCTTTGCCCCGGTAACCGATGTTGGCCTGCAATACCCACCCTTTATCGAATTGTATTTGCGTATCCATGCGCCCGCCCCAACGAAAACCCTGATTACTGATCATGGTCGACAGACCATTAATATCCAAGGCCAGTCCCTGAATAAATCGGTACATAATATCCAGGTTGGCATTCACGCTCCATCGGGGCGTAATGTTGATCGTCGCAAACAAATTCGTACCATAATTGTATTCTTTGCCCAGGTTGGTCACCCGTGTTACAACGGCGCCCACTAACGTATCCGATCGCTGACTAATCGATTGAATATCATCGGTATTCAGTCGCGTATAGAGCGAGAAATTCAGGTACGTTTTCTTTACCTGCGTACTATACCCGATCTCAATCCGGTCGACGGTTTCAGGCTTTAAATAGGGGTTGCCAACGCGAATATTAAGTGGATTGGCCGTATTGAAATTAGGGTTTAGATCGTCGATAAACGGTCGGCGGATACGGCGGGTATACCCAAATTTAAGACTGCTGCTCTCCCCCACTTTTTTGCCGATATTGATGCTAGGCAATAAGCGCCCATAATTGGGAATCGAAATATCGGTTGGTACGCCCGTACTCCCTCCAGTCTGAGACCCTCCAGTCTGGGCTTGAATACTGGTGTATTCATAACGAAAACCGGGCTTAATAACGACTCCACCGGGTAAAGTAAACGTAGTAGACAGGTAGGCCGCTGCAATGTTCTGGTCGTAATTAAGTAAACCCGACGGGCGGCTGGGATCAACAGCATAATCGGATGTGGGGCCTGCCAGCAGGTAGTTATAGTCACTGGTTACGCGACGAAGCGTATTTTTAGCGCCGAACTCTATTTGGAGTAGTTTACTGATCGGAGTTTGGTAATCGGCCTGAAGAATAAATTCCTGGTTGGTGGCATCGTTCAGGTTTTGTTGCCGGGTCTTGATCAGCCCCAGCGTATCCAGATTAGTAGCCTCGAAGTTGTTGGTCAAATTACTTCGGCTATACTGTGTTGAAAAGCTTAACTCTTTCGATGAGCCCTCGTAGGTATGCAGATAGTCGATGTTGACGTCAATTGAATTGGATAGATTCTGCGTGTTCACATCCCGTTTAGAGGGAGTAGCTATCTGTTCGCTGGAGAGTGTGTTGGTTAGTTGATGTTGATCCATGCTTAAATTCCGGATTCCTAACCGAACTCCCCCCGTTAGGGATTGATTTTTCGCCAGATCATAATCCAACCCTAACGCATATTGAGCAAAGGTGCCTTTATCGAAGGCATCGATTCGTTGATGAGTCTGAACGGGAGTTGCCCCGGATGCCAGAAACGTCGTTTGATCCAGATCTGATGCCGACGGGTTATAAATGACTCGACCATTACCGTTGAGATTCAGGCCTAATTTTCCTTTTCGGAAGCTACCATTTAAGCCCAGCGTTGAATTGCGGTTACCCGTCCCACCATCAACATCTAGGTGTAACCCCTGAAGCGTGTTCTTTTTGGTGATAATGTTAATGATTCCCCCGCTTCCCTCGGCGTCGTATTTCGCCGATGGTGAAGTAATAACCTCCACTGTTTTGATCAAGTCGGCTGGAATTTGCCGGAGCGCATCAGCCAGATTCCCAGCCAGAATGGACGATGGTTTATTGTTGATCAGCACCCGCACGCTGGTACTACCTTGCAGTGAGACATTCCCCGTTGGATCGACCGATAACATCGGCACTTTTTTCAAAATGTCAGTAGCATCGCCCCCTTTAGCCGCCACATCATTGTCGGCATTATAAATCAGCCGATCCACTTTATCTTCCACTAACGCCTTCTTTCCTGCTACGGTTACTTCACTCAGTGTACGCGTGCTGGCGCTAAGCCGAATGACACCAATATCTTTTGTTTGGCCCTTGCTTAAAACAATATTATCAACAGTCTTGGCCGTATACCCCAAAAATGAAATCAGTAGTTTGTAGGAGCCGGGGGCTAATTTGGTGAGGGAGAATTTCCCTTTTTCATCGGCCACTGCACCATCAATTAATTTACCCGAATTGATTTCATATAAAGCCACGTTAGCAAATTCAACCGCTTTGGTCAGGGTTGAATCAATGGCATAGCCCGTAATTTTGGCATTCCCTTTTGCAGTAGCGTCCCCAACTGCAGCAGGAACTAATTTGCCCGATTGAGCCGGAACCGGTTGTGCAGGAGATCCGGTTGGTGTTTGGGCCAACGCGATGCCCGTAGTCAATAAAAAAAGTAGACCCGTAGTTTTGAGCGACATAATGAGGAAATAATCAAATAAAGTTTTTCATTCGTAACTGAATTGCATAGTCAGGTATGGTCAGGAATCATCAGTCGTAGTCAAGAACAGATGGTCTGTAGGAGTTCGCCCCTTTTCATTAGTTGACAATTTCTGACTACGACTGGCGATTCCTGACCATACCTGACTACGTAATAAACTGACCTTTTTCATTAAAAATCAGGCCTTTACTACCCACCTCTGCTTCGTAGGTTTTCTTACCGTTCGTTCGTCAAAGTAACCGAAGCATCGTGTGCCGACGTGAATATAACCAGGCCACCTTATCAATAAGGGGTACATTGTTTCTACTAGTTATGTTTACGTATCAAACGTACGACTTGATTCTAAAGTAATTTTGAAGTTGCAGTAGCTATTCCTCAAAAATTAACCTGAAACATATGCCGACGCATTGACGACGCGTAATCGTATTTCACCCTCATCCCGTACTGCCCCGCAATTTCCTTCACTAAAGCTAACTCCAAGTTCGATTCAAGTCAGCCTCGTTTAGTCCCTCCGATTGTTGCAGGAGATCCAATCAGCGACGGCTCGTCTTCAATCAGCAAAATTTTCATGGTTCGGCCTTTGGCTTTTTTTTACAAAGTACTGACCCAAAACTGAATACATTTTGAAGTTGATCGCTACGCCCAAATCGGTACAACCCCTCCAATTATCTACAGATTCTCTATAGGTTTCTACAGTTTCTTTACATCACTTATTCCCGAAATACCCCACCCTTTCGGCTCCTGATACGTAATGACTAGAGAGTACTCCCTATGAATAACCGAATGATCAACCCTAATAGACGGTCAGATTCTCCATTTCCCAGTTGGCTTCTGAGCTGCTGGTTTATTTTACTTCCCATAATTGCAGCCGTTGGACAACCGCTAAACACTGTTTTCCAGCGGGCATCCTGGGACAGTATTCCTAATCAGCCAACCACTTTCCGATGGGTGGCGCCGACCGTGCTGATTCCCGTTGGGTTAGCCCTATTACCCGACTACCCCAATAGTAATTTCGACCGCTTTTATATCCGAAGTCAGATTCAGGATAAAATCCATTTTCGTACCCACGCCGACGATTTCCTGCAATATGGGCCAGCCACTGCTTGGGCGGGGTTGAGTCTGGCTGGTGTGAAAGGGCGATCACAACCCCTCGACCGGGCACTTATTGGTGTGCTTGCTTACGGCATTAGTACGGGCATCGTGCTGGGGCTGAAACATACCACAAATGAGCTGCGGCCCGATGGCTCCAATTATCTCTCCTTTCCGTCAGGCCATACCGCCAATGCCTTTACCGGAGCGAGTTTGCTGGATCGGGAATTTAGTGGCGTCAGCCCCTGGATTCCAATTGGTGGGTACGCTGTGGCTACTTCGACCGGAATCTTACGAATGACCAACGATAAACACTGGATATCGGACGTATTAATTGGCGCGGGCATTGGGCTACTTTCCACCGAAGTAGCGTATCGGGCCTATCCGTGGCTGAAGCGCAAATTGGGTCGACACAAACCGACTGTCCATTAACTGATTTTCTCACGGGCAACGTAGCCTGGACTTTACGCTATGACTGAGCATCACCGGAGCTAATTCTTGCATAATGGTATTGGGCTTTAGCGTCTTCCCTCGTTTATCGCCAAGAATCCTATTATCTCGAACAAGAATTCAACTGTAAAACGAAGATCAATGCCGCAACGCGTCTTATTAATCATTGGTGGCCATGCTCGCCGACGTGTCGTTAACTACCTGGAAAGTACGCCCACAACCGGATAAACAGTTACTGACGATTATCAATGTCACGTTAATCCAGGAGGCAGCCTACCTACCTGGCTTGTTAATTTAACAGCCGCCAATGGCCCCTACGACTCCTTTAAATTGTTGGGAAAACGGTACAGGAAGCACACTATCAAGGGCGTAGGTATAGCTTTTTAAACGAATAAGAGCCTCTCGACTTCACCAGACCTGTCAGGCATTTCTTACTGTTATTCGTTTTAGCTCTTTATCGATTAATCCAATGCTAATCACTTACCTAACTGATAAAGCACCTACAAGATCGCATATATGGGTGAATTCACAGAGATAGTCAATCGGTTTTGCAACAGGTTAATGATTATCGCCGTATTAGCTGATAAAGACGCTTTACCCCAAAACATGGTTCGACCCTTTTATGTGTAAGATGATTGTTTAAGATACATTAATGCCAGATTAGCTTGATCTGACGTTTTTAACACTTGACTTCCCGAACTTACTAATGGTGCAACCTTGAATCTAGAAATTCACTCATTTATACACTCACAACCAATCGCTTATGACCACCTTCACACACATTTGCCGGTATATTAACCAACGGTTCACTCTACCAATTTCGAGTATCAAATCGTATCACCACCTGCAAACCGATTTAGGACTAAACGACATAGAGGTAACTGAAGTAGTCGTTTTCCTGGAATTACTATATGGGTTAACCCTGCCCGATGAGCATCTTACACCCGCCCTCTCGGTGAAACAACTTTGTACCCTCATAGAACAACATAAGGATTATCCACAGGCCGATTCCGCATTTTTGATTTATCGAAATCCCCGGCACATATTCGCCAAAGTTGGTTAAATCCGGGAGTTCAACACCGTGAAATCCTGTTCTATTTTCCGTCAAAAGAATGGTATTCAGCCTGCCTGTCCTTCAGCACTATTTGCTTACTAAACACGGCATTCTTCCAGAACGCGTCGAATGGAGCACTCGGTTACGGCAGGATTTGCGACTAACAGATGCCGATGTCCAACGCTTGTTAAACAACATAGTAAGTTTAAGAAATGTGTCAATTTCAGTGAATACTACACGTAACCTGACCGACGTATTTGACCTGATGGTTTTTGTGTTGCTGCGCTCCATGGAAGAGTTGACCTGTCTATCCGATTTCAACCTGGACAATCAAAGCCCAATAGCTTCAGATTTCCCTCAGTTTTCTGTACTAGCTTGTCGGATGAAAGCGCATTCCATTTACCATTTTGGCAATAACCTGGAGAACGACTTATGAAACGGTAGGCAACAGCCTAGGGCATGGGTCTGACGCTTTCGTTTCTGGTGATGATAGGAAGCAATTTTTATCAGGCCTACTGGTAATATTCAGTTAAAACAATGTGGTGGATTTATGCATTACTCTCGGCCTTGTTTGCCGCACTGACAGCCATTCTGGCGAAAGTGGGTATCAAAGGCGTCAATACCGATCTGGCTACAGCCATTCGAACGGTGGTCATTCTGTTTGTTGCCTGGGGACTTGTGTTCTGGAGGGGAGGTATCGATATCTTACCCACACTCAGCCGACAGAACTGGCTGTTTCTGATTTTGTCTGGTATAGCTACTGGGCTGTCCTGGATATTTTATCGCTCCGGCGACCCGGTTTAAAGCGCTGCAACTGGGCAAGGTTTCGCAGGTGGCGCCAGTCGATAAACTGAGTGTGGCTATTGCCATTATTCTGTCGGTTGTGTTTCTGGGCGAAGTACTTACCTGGAAAGCCGCTCTTGGAGCGATATTAATTATCGGTGGAACGCTGGTGCTGATTCTGTAAAGTGGCCGGAAGCTGGAACTACTTGCTGACCAATTCTTATTTCCGTTTGTACCAGTAAATTGCCTGTAAGCTAGCATCAGGATTTTCGCTAGTTGTGTAATAACCCGATCCATCGATTGCCCAGCCAACGGCCTCTCCCTGTGGTTCACTGGCTAATGGGATCAATCGGGGCGCCCGTTTGAGCGCATCGGCAACGGACTCTCCCACTCGGCGGGGGTAGTAAAACAGCTGATCGTAGGTACGAATCAAAATTTCCCGATTATCTGGTGAAATTCCCGCCGAAGTCACCTTGTCGAAAGGCATCACCAGTAGGCGGGTCATCATAATAGTCTGTGTTAACGACTGCGGGAATTTGGCCTGATACAATTCTGACTCATCGCCTTTCGAGAGAATGTATAAGTCTTTCGTAGTTGGGTCAATCAGAATGGCTTCGGCATTTTGTGGACCGTCGGGGAGCGCCAATCGAATAACATCAGCCTTAGTTATTGTACCCGTATAAGGTAATGTCTGGCCGGAAATGGCAGGCTCCGGAAATCGATAAATGATCTTTTCGGGATAGCGCCGTTTGTTATCCCCGATTTCAGCCAGATATACGTAGGTTTCACCTGCTACAGGCCCCGGCCCAACGGCTATATCCTCCCAGTCGCGGTTGGTAGCTCCGTTAATGGTAAATCGAGCCGCTACGCTTCCGTCCGGCCGCACTAACTGAATCTGATTAGGATTCCCAGAATCCTCTTCCGTCCACAGAAAACCCGGATTCCGGCGGCTGGGTGCCAGCCCCGACGCTTCAACCAGACCGGGATCCGTCAGCTTACCTAGTTGTTTTGGCTGGTCAAACAGCGTCGTGTCACTTACGATATCATTGGTTGAATAGTTTACCCAAGGCAATGAGTCTGACGGAGCAGTCGTACTGGTTTCAGTTGATGATCTACCTGTTTGATGACAGGAGTTCAGCAAGGCCAAGAACAGCACGGAGGAGAGGAGGAGATAGTTCATAAAACGGGCTAAAAATACTCCCCGATCCTTTAATTACCACCATAATCGCTAATTCTGTCGCGCCAAACGGAGTGTTATATCTAGTAGCGTTATTGCCACAACTTTATTTATCAAACAGTTTTTCTTTACCGATAAACGCAATAAAGCCACCACCCTTTTTTAGATAAATTGCTTAGGTTTGTAAATTTGGGAAATTTATCAAACCTTCTTGAAATAAAGGTTAATTCATGAGCACATATAACGAGTATCAAAAGCAGATTATAGAAAGAGAAGCTCAGGGGCTTCATCCATTGCCGATTGACGGGGCTGAGTTGATGTACGAAGTCATTGAACAAATCAAAGATGGAGGCCATGAGCACCGAGAAGACTCCCTCAACTTCTTTATTTATAATGTGTTACCGGGAACCACAAATGCGGCTCGTGTAAAGGCGAAGTTTTTGAAGGAAATTATTCTTGGTGAATCTATCGTAAACGAAATCCCACCTGCCTTTGCTTTTGATCAATTATCTCACATGAAGGGAGGCCCTTCTATTGAGGTTTTACTGGATTTAGCCCTGGGCGAGGATGAGACGATCGCTAAAAGCGCTGCAGAAGTGCTCAAAACACAGGTTTTTCTTTACGAAGCAGACACCGATCGTTTAGCGAATGCCTATAAAAATGGCAACCCAATCGCCAAAGATATTCTTGAAAGTTATGCACGGGCAGAGTTCTATACCAAGTTGCCAGACATCCCTGAAGAGATTGAATTAGTCACGTTCATTGCTGGTATCGGCGACATTTCTACCGACTTGCTGTCTCCGGGAAGTGATGCGCACTCCCGCTCAGACCGAGAGCTTCATGGCCAGTGTATGTTTGAGCACAATAAAGCCCAGCAGGCAGCCCTGAAGGCGCTGAAAGAACAATATCCTGACAAGCGGGTTATGCTGGTCGCCGAAAAAGGCACTATGGGTGTAGGTTCTTCGCGGATGTCGGGCGTGAACAACGTGGCGTTGTGGATTGGCAAATCGGCTAGTCCGTTCGTACCGTTCGTTAACATTGCTCCGGTAGTAGCCGGAACCAACGGTATCTCGCCGATCTTTTTGACTACCGTTGGTGTAACGGGTGGTATTGGCTTAGACCTTAAAAACTGGGTAAAAAAATTAGACGAGAATGGTAAGCTGGTGGTCGATGCTGACGGTCAGCCTGTTTTAGAGCAAACCTATTCTGTAGACACCGGGACTTTCCTTACCGTTAATACAAAGACCAAAAAGCTGTATAAAGATGGGCAGGAGGTAATGGATGTTAGTTCAGCATTCACTCCTCAGAAGATCGAATTCATGAAAGCCGGTGGGTCTTACTCCATCGAATTCGGTAAAAAGTTGCAGACGTTTGCCGCTAAAACCCTTGGTATTACGGCTCCTCTCGTATTTGCCCCATCCAAAGAAATCTCTAATCCAGGGCAAGGTCTTACCGCAGTAGAGAAAATTTTCAACAGAAATGCGGTTGGGACTTCCGGCGCTACGTTGCATGCAGGCTCTTATGTTCGGGCAAAGGTAAATATCGTTGGTTCTCAGGATACTACCGGTTTAATGACTGCTCAGGAGTTGGAGTCAATGGCGGCAACCGTGATTTCTCCAATCGTAGATGCCGGTTACCAATCGGGCTGTCACACAGCATCAGTTTGGGATAGTAAATCGCAACAGAACATTCCTAAGCTGATGAAGTTTATGAATGACTTCGGTCTCATCACGGCTCGGGACCCGAAAGGTGTCTATCATTCGATGACCGATGTCATTCACAAAGTTCTGAATGACATCACGGTTGATGATTGGGCGATCATTATTGGTGGCGACTCGCATACCCGGATGTCGAAAGGCGTCGCTTTCGGTGCTGACTCCGGTACAGTTGCGCTTGCGTTGGCCACGGGTGAAGCGTCTATGCCTATTCCTGAATCGGTTAAAGTGACGTTCAAAGGCAAAATGCAGGATCACCTGGATTTCCGGGATGTGGTGCATGCTACCCAAATCCAGATGTTAAAGGAATTCAAAGGGGAGAATGTATTCCAGGGGCGAGTGATCGAAGTACATATCGGGACCTTGCTTTCCGATCAGGCCTTCACATTCACCGATTGGACGGCAGAAATGAAAGCCAAAGCAGCAATTTGTATTTCCCAGCCTGATACCCTCATCAAATCGTTAGAGATCGCGAAAGACCGCATCAAGATCATGATCGCAAAGGGCATGGATAATGAGAAGCAGGTACTGCAAGGTCTGATCGATAAAGCCAATCAACGAATCGAGGAAATCAGATCAGGAGACAAGCCGCCATTAACACCTGATGAGAACGCTAAGTATTATGCGGAATTCGTGGTCGATTTGGATGCTATTGATGAGCCAATGATTGCCGATCCCGACGTAAATAACGTGGATGCCTCAAAACGGTACACGCACGATACCATTCGCGATCTTACATATTACGAGGGTGAGAAGCATGTTGACCTTGGTTTTGTTGGCTCATGCATGGTCCATAAAGGCGATATTAAGATCGTTTCCAAGATGCTGAAAAACCTGGAGGAACAATCTGGAAAAGTTGAATTCCAGGCTCCTTTAGTCGTGGCGGCCCCAACTTATAATATCATCGCTGAACTCAAGGAAGAAGGTGATTGGGATGTGTTGGAAAAGTATTCTGGTTTTGAATTCGATGATGCTGCTCCTAAAACTGCCGCTCGTACTAAATACGAAAACATTCTGTATCTGGAGCGTCCCGGTTGTAATCTGTGTATGGGTAACCAGGAAAAAGCAGAACAGGGCGATACCGTAATGGCTACCTCTACTCGTCTGTTCCAGGGACGGGTGGTGAAAGATTCAGACCGCAAGAAAGGAGAGTCATTATTGGCCTCTACCCCAGTAGTTGTTCTTTCGGCCATCCTGGGTAGAACTCCTACCATTGAGGAATACAAAGCGGCTGTTAAAGGGATTAAGCTAACTCAGTTTTCACCGCCTATCCAAAAAATGACGACGAGCCCTTCGCCAGCTCATCAGATTAATTTTTGATTTCTCCAGTAGTTAGTATAAAACCGAGTCGGGTGTTGAGGGCATTTGGAATTCCAAATGCCCTCAACACCCGACTCGGTTTTATAAAGGATCAATTAAACGAAGCCAATGAGCGTACCATATTACTTAAAATGTACAGGCATAACCATCCATTTCTTTCATATAACAGGCGAGTTGCTTAACAAAAGCGTCCGTGAATCGCGGCTGTTGTTTGTTCTTTAACGTGGCGGCATACCAGGTCCGAAGAATGCGTTTCTCGGTAAGGCGCACGGTAGCTAATTGCCCAGATTGTACGTAAGGCCGCACTACCCAGGTTGGCATAACAGCTACACCCAAGCCTGCTTTTACCATCTCCAGAATCGCTTCGGTTAGAGTGATTTTATACACTTTGGCGGGACGACAATTTTTGAATATCATCATGAAATTGTCGCTCTCTTCGTCAGGAATATTATACATGATATAACTCTGATTGGCAAACTCGCTCAACTCAACCCAACTACGATCAGCCCAGGGATGATCGGGAGCCACAATCGCCACAAACTCATCCTGAAATAGTGAAGTATACAAAAACTTGGGATTGTCATCCCCTTCAGTGATTGCCACATCAATTTTGTTCATTAGCAAATGCTTAACAGCATCCTGCGTAGCAGCCTCCATCTCGACTTTAATATCTACTTTGGGGTATACTAACTGGAACTCCCGCAAAAAACCAGCTAGCCAGTGGTACGATGTGTAACATTGAGTACAAAGTCGGATCTCGCCAGCCTCCTCATCAATCAACGTTCGAACTTTAGCCCGTGTATCGGCTACTTCCTGAAGGATCTTCTCAGCCGCCTGTAAAACAATTGCCCCCGCCTGCGTCAGGCGCATCTGTTTTTTGTCGCGAATAAAGAGCTGTGTATTAAAGTAACCCTCCACTTCTTTTAGCTGATGGCTCAGGGCCGACTGTGTTAAAAATAACTGATCGGCGGCTCTAGTCAGGTTTCCCGTATTGGCTACCTCTTTCACCATTTGAAGGTGTCGGATTTCCATAATGAATTTTATTCATGGTTTCAACAAAAATAATTCGCTTTACTAATAATCCAAAAGGAATCAACTTTGCCCAAGACAATTAAACATAAATGAACACGCAAGATGAAACCACTAAAACATTCGCTCAGGATTATAGCCAACTTAGGGCTGATACTGTTACTAAGCCTAACTGGCCAGGCACAGTCTACCGATCAGGAACTCGCTGGATGGTCAGAAGAAAAACCGTTTGAATTGGGCACTTACATGGGTGCCAATCGAACCGTTAATGTGATATTGCTGGTTAAACAAATCAATGGTATTACACTTAAGATTAAGAACACGGATGAGTTGACCCTTCATGAGCTATTTATGAAAAAATCACCGAAAGCTTACCATTGGAAACTGAATTTTGAGGGAAGTAAATCAGGCACTTATAAACTGGAAATCAGCGATGGGCAAACAACCATTGTTCGGCGGATTGAGGTAGTTGATGTACCATCCATCGAGGCCCAGCGCTACATTACCTTTAGTTCGCCGTTTGTTCCGTAGTGCCTGAACGTTGATCCTACTGGTCGAAATTATACCTATTACTTGAAGAAATCATGAATCAGAACAATCTAAAAATCGCTAGTCCATTCTTGGTCGCTGTTGCCTTTGCGATCGTTTATGTTGTCTGGGGTTCTACCTATTTCTTTATCCAGATGGCCATTCAGTCCATTCCTCCCTTATTGCTGGGCGCCATTCGGTTTCTGTTTGCGGGAGCTTTATTGCTTGGCTGGTCGATCGTTCAGGGGGAACGTATTTTTATAAAAAGCAGCTTGGTTACCTCCGCCGTCGTGGGTTTCTTACTGCTGGTAGTCGGTAATGGTGTCGTTATCTGGGCGGAGCAAACGCTTCCCAGCGCCTTGGTTGCCATCTTAGTATCTTCGGCACCGATCTGGTTTGTACTACTTGATAAGCCCAATTGGAACACTACATTCCGTAGTAAATCAACCCTGGCAGGGCTGGCAGTTGGCTTTATTGGTGTGCTCCTTTTATTTGGGGAACAGCTACGTGGGATGCTGGCCGAAAACGCGGATCGAGCAAAAATTAGTGGAATGTTATTGCTGCTTATCGGAGCCATTAGCTGGTCGTCAGGGTCGCTTTATTCAAAACACAACCCTTCCGAAGGCTCGTCAACCGTAAATGTAGCCTGGCAAATGGTCATCGCCGGACTGGTGTTTTTGCCCGCTAGCCTGTTGACTCACGAATTTGAGCAGGTCAGTTGGTCGCAAATCTCAACGCAGTCCTGGCTGGCGCTAGTTTATCTTGTTTTGTTCGGGTCGATCATTGCCTACAGCGCCTACGTATGGCTATTGCAAGTACGCCCGGCCACCCAAGTCAGTACGTATGCTTATGTGAATCCTGTGATCGCGGTTATTCTGGGAATTGTGTTTGCTCATGAAAGCATCTCTCTCCTTCAGATCCTTGGGCTGGTCGTTATTTTAGGGAGTGTTTTACTGATTAATCTGTCCAAATACCGTACTGGAAATTCAAATGCCCCACTGGATAATCAACGATTAGCGGATAAGCCCTCTAAACACGCATCGATTATTTCGTCAGCACTTGAAAAATAGGGCATTACGATTGCTAACACTGATAATCTGGGCAGTTTGCCAGTAGTATGCCTAAAAGCAGTGGTCTGTACCAAACGGCTGCTCACTTAATAGACTGAAGCTGCGGGAATATGCTCCGCTTTTGAAAAGGCGGAGCGATAACGAGCCTCAATCCGCGCCAGTTCCGGGCGCTTTCCCTGCAAACTAAGTGCTTTGTGAAGACCAACCAACGACCAGCCATTGCCCGGATGATGAATCAAGTCCTCACGGTACACGGCTTCGGCTTCTTTCACTTTATGCATTTTCAGTAAATAAGCTCCTAAAAACTGCCGGGCAGGTAAGGGCCAGTCACTGGGTTCGGTATAAATCAGGCGATCTTCCAAACTAATCGCTTGCTGAAGACTGGCCACCGCTTGTTCATGCTTTTTGTCGGCAAAAAGAATAGACGCTTTCAGAATATGATGCGCGATTTGAGCTATGGGCAGTGGAGCGTTAAACGGAATGCGTCGCTTCTCAAGTATCGGATCGGTTAAGCGTTCACCAAGCTGCTGCAATTGCATTTGAGCTTCGTCGGGATGACCAGTGCTTACAAGCGCCATTCCCCTGGCAAAATGATCCAGCAATGCAGCATACGCCCACTTGTCATTAGGTTGCTCCATTGCTAAAATTTCCATCCATTTACCCATCCTGACCAACGTAAGTGAAGGCAGCATGTACAAAAATTGGTCATACGCATTCTCGACTACCGGAGATACCGACCTGCGGCAACGGAGGGCATCTCGTAAACCGGTTTCGTACATACCTCCACTTAAGGCGCAATACGTTTGCACGGCAAAGTAATGAGGAGAATGTTTGACTAATCCCAGTTGAGCTGCCAGTGAATCATACTTTAGCAGGTTTTCATCGGCCAGATCGTTAACGAGCACGCCCTGAGCAAAAAGCCCATTCCGCTGATACTCATGGCTCGCCATGTGGACCATATGGGCCACACCCGGAAGATTGGTCTTCAGTTTATCGGCATTCGCCAGGGCAACCTCAGGATGTCGGGATGCTTCGGTCAGATGAATATGGTAGTGGAGGGCAGCTGGATGATCTGGATATTTTTTAAGGACAGCTTCCGATAGATCGACAACTTCCTGTGTCCAGGCTTTAGGCGATCCGTCGCTCGTCCAGAAATCCCAGGCATGGATCAACATAATAGCGTCCACATAGAGCATTTTAACGTCTGGATCATCAAATTCGGTAATGAGAGAGCGCATAGCGGAGGCATAGGCCTGATTGAGTTGTTTGCGTTCCGAATCAGCCGGATCAGATGAATACCGTGTATTCATCGCCTGAATCAGCTTTTTTTCCTGCGGACTGGCATTCGAAGCCAGTTCATTCATACGAGCCAGAATAGATGGCATATCTGCCGAAACCTTGTAGGTATGGGCCGCATTGTAATAAGGACCGCCGGTTAATGCCTGCCCCCACCAGGCCATCGGGCAAGTGGGGTCCAATCTGGCCGCTTCTTTGAAGGAAGCCATAGCCTCCTTCATATGATAGCTGTAATACAACGTCAACCCCTGATCAAAATAATACTGAGTACTATCCTGGCTGGTCGAAATCTTGTGGGAATAATTTCCCCATCCCGGCAAAGGCATGATAAACTTCCCGTTTTCCATTAGACTGATCTCCCCATTCACCCCGGCACCGCAGAGGACTATTTCGTTACTCCGTTCTCGTACAGCAGATTCCGGCGCGGGTCTGGGTGCTGGCGTAAAAACGAAGGAGGCCGCTAAAAGAAGGGGTACGATTAGAGTCAGCCAAACGGTTTTCATATCAGTTTTTTTAAGGATTAGCTAAGAAAATTGGCTATCAGCCTATTATTCATTTACCCAACTATTGGCCCATGAGCGCAATTAATTTAGCCTCCAGATTTTTCCCCCGAAGATTTTTGGCGATAATCTTACCGTCTTTATCTAGCAGAAAACTATTGGGGATAGCCGTAACCGTGTACAAGGCAGCTGTCGATCCTGAGTAACCATCCAGCTCCGACACGTTCTCCCAAGTGTAGCCATCTTTTTTGATGGCATTCTCCCACCTGGCTTTATCGGTGTCGATCGATACGCTTAAAATAGCAAAGCCTTTCTCTTTGTACTTCGAATAAAGCCGCACCAGCGTCGGACTTTCCTGTCGGCATGGCCCACACTAGGAAGCCCAAAAGTCAACCAGCGTGTATTTACCCCGATAATTTTTCAACTCAACGGTATGGCTGGCGGTATCCTTTGTGATAAAGTCCGGCGCGATAGCCCCTAATGCAATGCGTTTGGTTGTCGTCACTTTGCTGACCAGTTGGCGCGTCAGTTCAGCATTGGGGTATTTTTTCTGCAAGCTGGCCACCATCTGGTCCATCAACTTAATGTCATTATCCGAATGCCAGCGCATGCTGTGATGAACCGCAGCCAGCGAGTTGATAAAAAAGGGTTGTTCGACCCACGTGGCTAGTTCGGCTTTATAATTTTCAGAGGCTTTCTCGTGCTCAACGTTCCAATACTCAATGCGGGCCTTGTCACCGCTTTTTACAGCCACAGCGGATGAATCATAGGTGCGCTTCAGGTATTTGTTAAACACAAGCTTGCGATTCCGCTCATAGTCGATCAGGTATTGGGTATCCTGCGAACCAGAACACACGATTTCATCTTTTTTGAACTGCAAGTTGATGACATCGCCTGGCTTTGCCAAGACTTGCACCAGGCCAGAATCTGCAACGCTTACCGTATAAATAAGCGGTTCTTTGATCGGTATCGTAAATTGAAAGGCCCCCTTCGTATCGGTAACTACTTCCTGAACTTTCCGGTCCTTGCGTGTTTCATAATTCATGAGGGTTAACTGCACCGGCTTTCCCGAAAATTTTACCGGTAGAACACCCTTCACCATAGCCGACTGTGAGAAGGCTACATTGATCCAGAAGCTGCCTACTAAAAGGAGAAATCTCATAAAGTTGTTGATTGAGGTTGGTTGCCTGATTTTGAACTAAACTTACCACTGGCAAGCGTAGTAAAACTAGGCATTTCTGGTTCATTATACTGATCTTAAAGCGCATTTGACGACTATCTAGCCGTAGGGAGTTAATCCAGGCCAGTCAAAACCAAGCAGATTAACGACAATTTGGCGGCCTTTCTTCCAGAACTGAAGCGGCAGCAGGTGTATGCATCATACCCGTTCGCAAATCAGGTGCTTCAAAAAAATAATACTTATATCCTATAGTTTAAATAGATAAATCATTTAAAAACAGAGCCAGAGTTTTCGCTCTGGCTTGATTCAACAAACGTCTACTTAAAATCTTTATTTACCAATCAAAGCCGCGCTTTTTTCTTAAAAAGAACCCAAACATGATGGCGAAATAGTAGTTGGTATCAGTATTATTACAAATCAACATCCTCATAATCAACCACTTCATAGTCAAATATCAGTTAATGGGATTGCCAGACTTAAAATCCCGTTAACTGAAACAACTGTACATAACGCCCGGTCTCGATTGACACATAACGATTATAGGCGATTCTGTCTCCTTTGTTGGACCACACGACTCCATTGACGGGCCGCTGCTCATCGGTCGAGCGGGGTGTAAGACGGCGGAACTCCCCAGTTGCTACATCGCTCACAAAAATGCTGTTATCAGCCGCATAAGCAATCTTTTTCCCATCTGGACTGAAATTAAACGTTGTTTGAATGGAAAACGGCTGGTGCGTCAGTTGCCGGATCGGGCCACCATTGGGCGAAACCCCAAAGATCTGGATCAGCCCTGCATCATCTTTCGCTAAGAAACCAATGAGCGAGCCGTCAGGCAAGGTTCGTAACCAGTGCCGAGGGCCTTCAATTCCGTGTTTGGTAAAGGTAATCCGGCGCTGCGTAACGCCAGCGGGTGGATTAGGGCGGGTCGTTGCGGTACCTTGCAGTGGTTGACCGGGGTTAGCTTGAGTCAGGTCTTCTGGCAAATCAACCACAAACACCTCCGTAACGAGTTGATTTTCCTGATTCCGAACATTCCCCTGAAACGCGATGGCCCGTTTTTGCCAGCTACCATCAGCCTTACGGTACCCGTCAGTGCCGATCCAGGTTTCGTCAAAGGCTCTCTCTATCTCGTCGCTACCCAATTTAGGCTGCTCAGTCACCCTAGCAATAACGGTAGCAAACCACTCGCCATCAAAACAGTCCGCATTATTCGAGTCATGCACTTTTACGGAATGGGCTGGGGTTAAAACGCCCACTGTCCGAAGGTCTTTTACGGCTGGATTCGTTTGGGAAAGCAGCTCCATAACTTCATCGTTATAGGTAAAACTGATTCGCTGCCCATCGGCACTCCACTGATGGGCGTGCGTTCCACCGCGTAAAGCACCCGGCACAAAAGGAGCATTAAGACATCGGCCATCCAAAAAATGGGGTTTTTGCGGCTGATCAACAACAACTAACACACCAGTCCGCCGACTCATAGAATACGGATGGCGGGCATCGGCATTCCTGAGCCCATGCAGGAACACAACCTTCGACTCTTTAGGCGAAAAAGCAACAGCGCCCGCTCCTGGTCCGGATTGGGTCTGGTTGGTGGTTTGATAAAGCTGGCGGATTTCTTTCGTGTTCACATCAACCAGTTCAACAGAACTGTTTTGGCCTAAACCTGTATCGACGTTGCGCGTATCATAGACAATCCAGCGATCGTCTGGTGAAAAAGCCTGATTATTATTGATCGTATGGCCTTTGGCCTCGAAAGTCAGTTGTGTTTCAATCGGCATTGTTGGTTGTTCTCCAGTCAGCAAAAGCCATAAAAAAGCCAGCCAACCAGGTATCAAGTGTTGAAGAGGAGACATACAATTCCTGGATTTTAATGCATCAGCTCATATCCGCATAGTGCACATCTGCGTCAAAACTTAGCCCGAACTGATCCAGTACCTCTTTCGGAGGGCCAGCCCACTGATGCGGAGTATTCCCCATATAGCCCAGGGCGGCAATGCCGGCTTTGCTTGTAAAGTAACCAGCCGCCGTCAGGTTGCGCAGACGCGTAAAAAACGCTACGCCGGGCATATTTTCAGGTTTTGCTTTAGCCGGATAGGCAATGTCGTCCACCACGGCAATGCGCTGAGGCACTGTACATTCCGTAAAGGGCTTCCCAAAGCGGTTACGGCATTCGTGATCCACCCAACTCAATCCTCCACGAATAGGAGTTTGCATATCGGGCTGGTCTTTCAGCATAAACTCAATAAATAGCGGCACACCCACTTGCGAAGCACTCGGTGAGCGGGCATCGGCTGGCAAAATAATGTCGCACAGCAACGTAACGGTCGCCAACTCATGGGTCGTCAGGAATCTTGCCGCTTGCAAGGCGCCGTCATGACGTTGCTCCTCAGGCGACTTACCGTGCTTAAATTCCGTTACCGCTGGTTTAGGTAATGGGGCTGCGGAGTCAGCTTCTGGAGTAACCGTGGACGGTATGCTTAGGGTAGTAAGCGGAATTGCTTTTAGAAGGTCCCGGCGGTTCATAGGGCTTTCTTTTTGAGTTGATCGATGATATAATCGGAGGTACGCATGGATGTGGCCAGAATAGTCCAGGTCAGGTTTTTATCGCCCTGCGACGGGAACGCAGCCGCATCGACGACAAACAGATTTTTTACTTCATGCGCCTGTTGAAATGGGTTGAGCGCGGAGGTTTTGGGGTCTTTTCCCATCCGAACCGTCCCGGCTTCATGAATGATTTTCCCTGGCGCTTCCAGTCCATAGTTTCGGTCAGCACCGGGAGCCGGACTAACCCGCTGCCCACCCATCGCGTGGATAATTTCGTCGAAGGTTTCCTGCATGTGTTTGGCCTGTTTTATCTCGTAATCCGACCACTTGTAATGAAACCGCAACGTAGGAATGCCATATTGGTCAACGCGATTTGGGTCAATTTCGCAATAGTTACTTTCCAGCGGCACAGGCTCTCCCCGACCGGCCATCGAAACAAATGCGCCATAATAGCGGAGGTAATCATCTTTTAACCCAGCTCCGTACCCACCTGCTTCTTTCTTTTTACCACTAGCATCGGCAATACGACCATTATAGGCTTCAATCCCACTCATGAAATTATAATCGGGCATGCGCATACCGCCCCCATATTCGATGTGGTATCCGCGCGGGAAATCCAGTTTTTTGTTATCGAGCCACCAGGGCGTATAAATATGGCAACTCTGCGCACCATCTTCATTATACCGTTTACGATTCATCAGAGCGGGCACGAAGCCAGACATGGATGCTCCGGTTGAATCGTTCAGGTACTTACCAACTACCCCTGAACCATTGGCCAGGCCCTGTTGAAATTGGGATGACTTCGAATTCAACAGGAGTCGGGCCGACTGGCAGGTACTGGCGGCCAGTATGACAATCTTACCTTTTACGGTCTTTTCCTGTAAACTGGTCTTGTCGACATAGGAGACGCCTGTACACAGGCCACTCTGAGGATCAGTCAGCACTTCGCGGGCCATCGCATTATTAATGAGCGTAAGCTTACCGGTTTTCAAAGCAGGAATCACCAGCGCCGACGATGACGAAAAATCGGCATAAGCCGAACAGGCTCGCCCACATTGAGCACAATAAAAGCAGGTCCCTCGTTCTTCATTGATGGGCTTGGTCAGTACCGCTAATCGGGAAGGAAATACAGGGACGCCGACGCTACGAGCTGCTTTGGTAATCAGCATTTCGTGCAGACGAGGTTTAGGAGGTGGCAGAAAAAAGCCGTCGGGTTCATTTGGCAAGCCAACATTGGTTCCAAAGACACCAATGAGTTTATCAACCCGATCGTAGTAGGGTTTCATCTCATCGTAGCCAATGGGCCAATCGGCGCCAATTCCGGAAAGACTATAGCGACGGAAATCGTCCGGTCCAAATCGTAACGAAATGCGCCCCCAGTGATTGGTTCGCCCTCCGAGCATTTGTGAGCGAAACCAATGGAATTCAGTACCCGGTTGAGCAGAATAGGGCTCTCCATCGATCTGCCATCCGCCCCAGGCCGCATCGAAATCGCCGAACGGCCGAACTGTATTGGCCCCTCGTCGTGGTGATTCATAAGGCCATTTAAGCTGGGTTATATATTTCGGATCAGCGGGGTCAAAATAGCCGCCAGCTTCCAGGAGACAGACATTGGCACCAGCTTTGGTGAGCTGGTAGGCAGCCATGCCTCCGCCAGCGCCAGAGCCAATAATGATTGCATCATAAGAGGCTAGTTCTTTGCCGTTCAGGTTACAAGACATAGATCGTAGTGATTTGGCGATAGGGGGCCAGATTAGTGGGCGTCTAAAAAGGCTTAGTATTTAGGAATAATTCAGCATCGTACTGTATAATACTGATGCAGGACGCATTCGTACCATTGGCCGTCCCCTGTTTCTCAATTTGACTACACATCCCCTCAATTTGACTACGAATCGGCAGTTGTAGCCTCAGACCTTTGATCCACAAATTTCAACAGATAGAATATGATACCTCAGAATGAAAATGCGGGACCTCAAACGGTATCCGCTCCCGTAAAGTCAAGTAAAGTATGGTTTATAACGGGCGCTTCGCGTGGGTTTGGACGCGTTTGGACCGAAGCGGCTCTTAAGCGTGGAGATAAGGTGGCAGCCACCGCCCGGAAGTTGGAAAGTATTGCCGATTTAAAGGAAACCTATGGCGAGAACGTGCTAACCCTGGAGCTTGACGTAACTCGACCCGAACAAGCAAAAACAGCCGTAGAACAAGCTCACGCTCACTTTGGCCGACTCGATATTGTGTTAAATAATGCCGGTTACTCGCTGGTTGGCACCATTGAGGAAGCCAGCGCAGATGATATTCGTTTGCTCTACGAAACCAATGTTATTGGTCCAGTTTCTGTTATTCAGGCCGCTTTGCCCTTATTAAGACAGCAGGGAGGTGGTCACATCGTTGGCACATCCAGTAATCTCGGTCAGGTAACCTTGCCGGTGATTGGTTATTACTGCTCATCGAAATGGGCATTCGAAGCCATCCACGAAAGCCTGGCTACAGAGGTTAAACCCTTTGGTATCAATGTAACGATTATCGAACCGGGTGCTTATGCCACTGAGTTTGGCAGTCAGGAATCCCTGAAGTTCGCACAGGGTCTCGATATCTACACAGATTTTAAAAACCAGTTCTTCGGGACTTTGAGAGACATGGAGCGTGGCGATCCAAAGGCAACACCAGAGGCCATTTTTCAGATTGTTGATGCCGAACAACCGCCACTGCGATTCTTCCTCGGTAGCCATTGTTTGCCCTGGGTACGCACGACCTATGCTGAGCGATTGGCCACATGGGAGGCCTGGGAAGATGTCTCCAATGCAGCGCAAGGTTCATTCAACTAAGGAACCCACAAACCGGAAAATTGCTTTACCAAGCAATCCTGATAACCAATAGTGAACAGACTATTGGTTATCATTTTTATCTACTGAGCGATGAAAAAAGAAGAAAATGGTCTAAAGAAAATGGAATCGCTGGCCGAAGCACATCGAGCCTTTGGTTTACAGAAGCCTCAGCATCCGCTAATCAGTTTGATTAATGGTGTCTACACCCAGGTCGACGGGACCGGACTTCCCCATTATCATGTGCTGGGATTTTATAAAATAGCGTACAAACCAAAACTGAACGGCAAATTAAAGTACGGTCAGAGTTATTATGATTTTGATGAAGGTGGTTTGTTATTTGCTTCGCCTGGTCAGATCATTGGGGGAAACGACGTCGATGTCAGCGCGTGTTCCGAGTATACGTTGCTGATTCATCCGGATTTCTTTTTAGGGTACCCTCTCGCCAAAACAATAAAGCAGTATGGCTTCTTCTCGTATTCAACCAACGAAACGCTGCACCTTTCAGAAGATGAAAAAGTAACGATTTTTGAGATCTTTAAAATGATCGAAAAAGAACTGTTCAGCCGAATCGACGATTTCAGCCAGGATGTTGTCATTGCCCAAATTGAGTTGTTCCTGAACTATGCGAATCGGTTTTACAAACGTCAGTTCATCACCCGCAAAGCCGTAAATCACGGTCTTCTCCAAAAGCTGGAAGAAGTACTGGATCAGTATTTTGCGAATGAAACGTCGTTACGTCAGGGATTACCCACTGTTGGTTATCTGGCCGAATGCGTAAACTTATCGCCCAGTTATTTAAGTGATATGCTGCGGTCACTAATCGGGCAAAACGCTCAGCAGTACATTCATGATAAACTTATTGAGAAAGCAAAAGAGAGTCTTTCTACGACCAATTTAACGGTACAGGAAATCGCTTACGCGTTAGGGTTTGAGCATTCCCAGTCTTTTAGCAAGCTCTTCAAAACAAAAACTGACCTCTCGCCTTTGGAATTCAGACGATCTTTCAATTAAATGAGCAGCAGTGATTATTCTGTTTTTAAATCATTGAAGTATAGTTACTTAACTATACATGCACCCTACTTGCGCTGTGTATCAAGCAAGAACTAGCACACTTACCATTAGGTTCTTGTTAAACCCTCATTTCCATTTGATAAGTATAAGAATAAGTATACATTCAATTTTGTACCTATATTTACCTATAAAACCACTCTTCAAATTTACTTTATTTAATAAAAAGTAAACACAAAATTCCTCTTTAAAGAAAAAATATAAAACTGAACACATAACGTTTTCTTTTTCAATTAAAGAGTCAATGAAAAAGCTATTCTTTCTTTTTCTATTATCAACTATAGGAAAATCAATTGCTCAGCAAGATCCATGTGCTACGACAACCAGTTATAGTCTGACCTACCAATCCACTAACGGCTCTGGAAGTTGTACATTTCTTTTCACACCCACAGTTACGATTAACCAGATGGGTTCTTCCGTTAAATTGGTCCAGTATACATTTACAATAGAGTCAACCACTGTACAAGTCTGCTACTCAGGTAATCCTTTAGCAATCGTGAATTGTAACGGATCTTTTTCTGCACTTCCAGAAGGAGCTAACCAAGTCTTTCCAACTGCGACAGTTGTTTTACCTTGTACAGGTAACGGAACTATAGTGCTTAGAGGTAGCACATCTACACAAGGGGCAAGTACCTGTACAACTCAAACGATTAAATCAGGGCCTTTACCTGTTAAATTAGTATCCTTTAATGGCTCCTCCACACCTGCGGGTGTCGTATTGAACTGGGCTACTGAATGGGAGTCGTTAAATGAAGGGTATGAGATTCAGAAGAGCGCTACTGCCCAATCATTTGAGAATATAGGCTTTGTTCAAGGGCAAGGAAGCACACATAAAGTGTCGGGGTACGAATTTATCGATGCCAATGTAGAGCCCGGCACTATCTACTATTACCGGCTAAAGCAAAAAGATGTTGGTGGTATTATAGAATATTCTCCGATTATTTCAGTCTTGTACAGAACTGATCAGGAGATGCCTATCAAGGTTTATCCAAATGGGAATACAGGAGGCCGTTTTATGCTTTCGATGAGCGATGCTCAATCGGCAACCATTCGGTTATTTACTGAAGCAGGAATCGAAGTTCCGATCAATGTGAGTAAAACGACCGATCCTAACCAGGTATCAGTGGCTGCGAAAGCTACCCTTTCGAGTGGGGTGTACTTCCTAAAAGTGAATGGAATTTCTGATCCTCAGCAACAAGTGATCAGAGTAATCGTTCAATAAGGTTTGATTGAGTACGTATCCAGCCCAAAGTGTGATTTGGGCTGGATACGTACGCTAATATCTGGTACTCAGGTTAAACCCAGCCGTATACCACAAGCTGGCCAATGCCTGCTGGTACTTGGACCGTAACTCTTCCTGCTTGATCTGGTAGTCAATCAATTTCGTCTCCCGGCTGTTGACCAGAAACAGAGAACTCTCTCCTAGTTGAAATTTATCGACTTCTGCCTGGACTAGTCGCTGTTGATTCGCCGTTGTTTGCTGCTGTGTAATTAGCCGTTGTTCCAGCGTAACCAGCTCATTCCAGGCGCGTTGTACATCGATGGCAATGTCGCGGCTAACTTGTTGACGCTCCAGCTGTATCTGTTGATTTTTCAGTTGTACCTGCCGCAGTTTGCCCCGTTCGGCCCGCAGGAAAAGGGGAAAGGCAAAGTCAACGCCAATTTTGTGATTATCCGCTTGAAATCCGTACGGACTCGATCCCGCATAGTCGGCTTCTGACAATGGCCCCCGACTGAGCAAACTCGCCCCCACATTCATTTTGGGTAAAAGCAACGATCGTCGATAGCGTTCTTCAATCGTTAGCTGTTGTTGTTTGGTCGACAGTTTAATCAGGTCTGGATGCTGCTGGATGGCCCGGCTCAGTAATTCCTGATACTGCGCCTGATTGGCCAGTCCCGATAAAGCGGCTTGGGGAATAACGCCATCCGGCAAATCAACAGGACGAGAATCGGAACCCTCCTGACTGCTCCACAAAAAAGCGGTTAGATTGAGTCGGGCATTTTGCCAGTCTACAGCCGCTTTCTGCACCTGAAGCTCACGCTCCTGAACCGTAATCAGGGCTTCGGTGGTATCAATAGGGGCCGCATCACCGATCAGTGCCCGTTGCCGAACGGCCAGGAACCTCGTCTGCGCCAACTGATAACCACGTTCCGTCCAGCGAAACTGTTGATAGGCCAGATACCAGTCCCAATACCGTTTAGCGGCATCGAACAGCGTTTTATTGATCAACGAAATCCGTTCGGCATCAGCCATCGTTACGGCCAGACGAGCCTGCCTTAAGGTGTTACGACGCGCATCGATAAGTAAACCCTGGGTTATAGGTACACTCACCCCGAACGCCAGGAGCCCGCTCGATGGTACATTATTCTCTGGATTCAGGTATTTGCCTGTATTCCGGTCATAGGTCATTTTTACATCAAGGCCACCGGGTAGTATCGGCACCGCCAACCCTGACTGCCACTTATCGTAATAGAGTGTGTTGCCAAAGTTTTTTCGATTGTAATCCGAAAATAACTTGGGGTCAAATGCCCCCCTCGCTAACTGTACCTGCGCCTGTGCTTCCTGATTCAACAGAGTGGCCTGTCGGACAATTGGGTGATGTTGAAAAACTGCCTGATAGAATTCATCGGCCGTAAATACAACTCCTGTATCAACAGGGGTTAGTTCGCTCGTACTCGTCAGGGTTGTTCCGAGCGATGTTTCGGCGACGTTGATCGCGGTTCGAGACAAAACATCGGTGGTTACCGGACTCATTGTCCGACGGGAAACAGCTGGCCGTTGAGCTGGTGCCTGACCGAAAGCCAAGCCTGATCCCAGACCTAGCATCCCGAACCAGAGCAGATAAATGAATGGCTTCATATCGTTTCGGGTTTGTCGGGTTCTTGCTTCAAACTAGGCGGAAACCCATTTAACTGGCGCCACAATTCGTACCAAATGGGCACATCGTCGAGCATAACCCAGCCAACAACGCCCGAGCCAATACGTAGTTGCTTCGGCCAGGGTTGATCGCCCGCCAATCTGTCGGGAGTAACCAGAATCCGGTATTTTCCATTGGTGCTGTTAACCGCATCGATCACGGCCACTTTTCCGCCAAACGTACCCACGGCGACGGCTGGCCAACCCGAAAACTGAATCGCAGGCCAGCCGTCGAACTGTAAGCGGACCATCCGTCCGCGCTGAATGAGTGGAATATCCATTGGCCGGACATACAGCTCAATGGCAATGCTTGGGTTGGCAGGCTGCAAGGTAGCAATCGACTCGCCCTCTTTGATCGTTTCGCCAATCCCCGTTTTGAGGGATCGAACGATATACCCGTTTTGAGGGGCTCGAATAACATACATGCCCCGGCGGACAGCTACGTTGCTGATCTTATTCTGCATAACGGCGATGTCATTGTTCGCACTGGCCCGGCTCGACAACGCTGAACTCCGGTCCGACATTGTTTTAGCTACATCCTGTTCATATTTAGCCTGGATCAATTGCAGGTCAAGCCGCGCATTGGCTAGTTTCTGGCGTGACACATCCAGTTTATTCTCCTGCATGATCACTTTAGCATACTCTTGCTGAATGGTTAGTCGGCGGGTTTCTAGTTCGGTCAATGAGAATAGGCCATCCTTATAGCCCTTTTCATAGCGCTCGAGTCGGGCAACGGCAATCTGATAATTCCGGCGAATGGCCACTAGATCAGCACTGTCAATCCGAATCTGCAACTGACTCTGCTGGATTCGGTTCCGGGCCGAAGCCAGATCCACTTTAACGCCCGCGCTTAATGCGCTGATTTGCTCATCCAAGGCATTAATCTTGGCATCTGTTGCCTGTTGACTGCCTTTTTTAGCGGCTAACTGTTCGCCCAGTCGCTGGGGAAGTTGCGGGTCAAAATAATCGTCTTTGATCTCCGAAATAACCAGCAGGGTATCCCCCTTTTTAACATACTGTCCTTCCTGAAGCGACCACCGCTCAATTCGACCAGCAATTGCGTTCTGTAATGATTGGGGGCGATCCTGGGGCGTAAGCGCAGTTACGCTACCCGTGCCATTGATGGTTTGCCGCCAGGGCAAGAATAATACAATAGCAATCAGGAAGAGAAAGAAAAGCATCCAGCGGCCTAGTCGGCGACTACTGCGGGGATAAGGAAGTTCCTGTAATGTTTTGAGCGGATAGTCGGCGAACTTCTGCTCATCAATAGTTTGGTTCGATAAATTAAGCATGAGCGGGCGTATCAGTTTCTAGCGGTAAATCAGTGATGGCGCCTATTTTTTCGACACCAGCCAGCATATCAAAAACGGTATCGATACTAGACGTGAGCTTATCAACCGCTCCCGTAATTAATACGATCACCAGCTCTGACGCCACAAATTGACCCAACGACATCTGGCGACTAACGACCAGCGATGTGCCCAGGATAAGTAATCCGCCCGTTACAAGGGTTCGAAACGCTACTGAACTATAAAAAAAACGCTTTAATACCCTGAAATGGCCGTTTCGGTGGGTTATGTAATCAGCCAGTCGGGTGTCAATCTGGTTGATTGGATCAGTTGTATCCTGCCCTGGTCGTTGTTCGGTCAGGTGTAATGAATAGGTCTCCAGCCAGTCGACCACCTTATACTTATCACTTGATTCTTTGATACTCGTCCGGGTCCCTTCAGGGCCAAACAGGCGGATGACCAAATAAATAACCATCAGCGTGACCAGGCCAAATGCCAGAAAAACAGGATGATAAAAAGAAAGTAGAATAGTACCGAACAGAATCTGGATAGCTGCCGCCGGTACATCTATCAATACTTTGGTCATCCCCTTCTGAAGCGTCACCACATCAAAAAACCGATTCAGAAGTTCCGGTGGATAGTACTGGTTCAAGGCATCTGGTTTGATACGGGGTAGACGATAGGTCACCTCAAAGGCGGCTTTCACAAAAAGGCGCTGCTGGATTATTTCCACCAAAGTGTACTGAACGATGGTGAGTATACCGCCCACCAAAACCCCAATAATGACCAAGCCAATCAATACATAAATTGAACTAAAGAGCATGCCACTGGCTACCAGATTAAATACAGCCTGAATCCCCAATGGCAGCGTGAGACCAATCAGCCCTGTGATAATGGCAAATAAGAGTATATAAACAATATCTTTTCGCTCAGTCCCCAAAAGTCGCGTTAGTCGCTGTAAAGGTGTAGGTGGTGGCTGAGCATGTGTTATAACCGACATACTTACTAAAAAAAGGTTAGCATTAAAAAGTCATTAAAAAACCTCTTAATTAACTCTCTGAAAAGTTTTAGGTTCACTTAACGAAATTTAACGCATATTCATTAGTAATCATTTATTTAATTATTGACTAATTAAATAAATTCTATGTGTGATATTTAGTATATTAATGCTGTCTAAAATTTTATAAAAAATAGCAAAAAGATAATTATAGGACTAGATTAGAATTCAGTTAGAATGATGTTCATACATCAAATTGCCAAAAAAGCGACCGCGGAACGGTTACCCAATACACACCAGTCACTGTCTGAAGGCAAACAATTCTAGGTAGCCGCCAGACCCTATACGACTTTTAACTAAACGAAAGGGTGTTTCAGCTAAATCTGTTTTGGAAGAAGTGCAGAGCTTTGCACAAACAAAAAACAGAGCCCTGAAAGCAATCAGAATTCATGAATTTGGGGGACCAGAGGTAATGCTCGAACCCTCTTCTAACGACAGAAAATTATACAACAATAGCAAAGACAATCTTCATTACAGGCGCTTCAAAGAGATTTGGTAAAATCTGGGCAGAAGCTTTTTTGAAACGGGGTGATACCGTATGCGTGTCATTAGCATACCTTTTTCCGTCGATTTTGAAAATGGGGATAGTGATGATCGGCTGTAGTAGCGGAAAACGTTAAGCCCCTGCTTGATCTTGGCGTTGCCGGGATTAATACTTAGGCAGCCAGCGGCCCAACGTACCGATACGTGTTTAAAAGTACGCCCGTCGACGTGGTCATTGTGCTGATAAAAGCCAGTTCGCGTGGGTTAGCCGTGTCCGAAAAGAAGCGTTTGCCCCGACCCAGCAAGACCGGATATACGATCAGTATAACCTCGTCGGCTAATCCCTGCTCAAGCAACACGGCTATCAGGGTCGAACTTCCGCAGACAATCAGATCGGGGCCATCTGTGGACTTCAGGTTACGAATACCCGCTATAATATCCACGCCCAAGTCCTCAACCGGACCCCATTCGAGACTATCTGGCCTGTGCGTGGCAACGTATTTCGTAGCAGCATTCAGCCCATTTGCCATCGGATTATTCCCCGCCTTCGGCCAGTACTCAGACCAATTATCGTAGGTCCGACGCCCAAGGAGCAGATCAAAGTTACTGCCGTATGCTTTGATCTGCTCCTAGTCCAGCCGACGTCCGATAGGGTGTCGTCCAGGCGCCATGTACGAAATTCTCATCATTTTCGTGCTGGATTACACCGTCCAGCGAGATATGCTCCACGATTCGGATTGTTCTCATTTTGCTTGTTCTTCGTTTACTGTGTATACAAAGTTAAACCGTATGAAGCATAGCCATGAGGGGCAATCATGACAAAATGAGGTCGTTTTGCGACCAGTTGCAACTGCCCAAAATGAGGCCAATTCTCTACAAACGCGTGACTAAGCCAAGGGCGTTATTTTCTTCTGGGATTCGACAGGTAATAATGCCAAAGCATCATGCAGGCTACTGTTCGGAACGGCTCCCAGCCTTCACTGATTTCGAGAACTTCTTCTCTGGTACTGGAGGAAGCAAGCTGTTTTAGTCGTTTTAACGCATTGACAGCAGCCAGATCACCAATCGGAAAAATATCGGCTCGCTGAAGCGTGAACATCAAATACACGTCGACAGTCCAGTTGCCAATGCCCTTCAACCGGACGAGACGTTCGCGCACCTCATCGTTGGGTAGTTCGGTCAACTCTTCAAGATCGATCTCGCCGTTTTTCAACGCCTGCGCCAGCCCTCTTAAATAGCCCATTTTTTGTCGACTAACGAAACAGGCGCGCATCTCTTCGTCATTAAGGCACAGAATGGCATCTGGCGTAATCTCTGTTGTTTTCTCTTTCAGTTTATTGAGGGTAGCCAGAGCAGACGCGAGCGAAACCTGTTGCTCCAGGATGATATGCACAAGCGTCTCAAACGTATTTTCCCGTGTCCACATCGGCGGATAGCCGTGAGCATCCAAAATTGCTTTCAGATCAGCGTCCTGACTAGCCAGGTGCTCACATAACTCGTGATAGTTTTCGAGATTGAACGTTGCGGGTATTGCCATAAAGGCTGTAGTTAGGCTTTTTATGAGTTGATTTTTTAGCAGAACTTTCGCAGAAAGCCGTGCTAAAAAAGCGTCGGTGCCCTCTGGCTATTTTCCAGGTCAAGCAGGATGGATTTATTGTTCAGGCCACCGGCAAAACCAACCAGCTTTCCAGATGCGCCCACCACTCGATGACAAGGAACAATAATCGATACGGGGTTCTTGTTTAAAGCACCGCCAACCGCCCGAACCGCTTTTATGTCGCCCAGCAGGCGGGCAAGCTCGCCATACGTTTTGGTTACGCCATAAGGAATGCCGAGGAGTGCTTCCCAAACTTTAACCTGGAAATCAGTGCCTTTTAAATCAAGCGGAATGTCGAAGGTTGTTCTCTTCTTCTCGAAATACTCCGCCAGCTGTTGCTCCGTTTTTAACAGTATCGGAGCCTCATCGTCTTTCTCGGGCGTTGGTAATTTTGTTCGTTTATAGGCCTCGCCTTCCCACAATATGGCAGCAAGACCACTATCGGTAGCAACAAGTCGGATAAAACCGACAGGCGACGATACATCTTTATAGACCAGGTGTTTATACGCTTTCATTGTTTAGCTCAAGACGTTTTTCATCGGCAGTCTTCGTTACTCTGCCGGAATAAACTGGTCTTCAATTTTTACAACTTCTGACGATCCATTAGCGTTCTGTGCCTGGTTCTGATTAGCTGTTTTTCCATCGGGGAGCATGTACAACATGACGCCTACTCCTGCTACGCAAACCAGTAAACCTAGTACGCCAGCATGATAGGCCGCTTGCCAACTGTCTTTGGCGTAATAAAAGAATACCCCTCCTATGATACTTACTCCCAGTGCCGAAGCCGTTTGCTGAAAGGTTGAATACACGCCTGCTGCTGCACCAGCATATTGACCAGGTACATTCTTGAGGGCGATGTTTAACAGAGATGGCAGTACCAGCCCGTTACCCAGCCCCCAGATTCCCATTAATCCGATAATCAACCAGGTACTTATTCCCGGTACCCAAAGTTCTATTTGCAGGTAAAACGCCACGGCCAACAGAACAACACCGACTTGCAGAACACGTTTCCCAAACCTGACAATCATTTTGGAGGCCACTACCGAAGAGGCAATGAACAGGATGCCCGGAACAATAAAATACAACCCAGAATGTAAAGCGGAAACCCCGAGACCGTTTTGAAGATAGACCGCGCTCAACAGCAGATAGGCCGTATGTAACATGAAATGAAACAGTACTGCAACTAGCCCGATGTTGAAATCTTTGATCTTAAACAGCCGTACATCGATCAGGGGATTCTCGTTTTTGGCAAGTTTCCTTTTTTGATTGGCAATGAAATAGGCAAAAATACCGAACGATAAGGTCAGCAAGCCCAAGCTCCATAAAGGCCAGCCTGCTTCACGACCTTGAATCAGGGGGTAAATGAGACAAAACAGACCTATTGTCAGAATCAATATGCCCGTATAGTCGAATTTTGAGCCGTGCGGGTTCTTTGTCTCAGTCACATACTTTTTGGTAGCCCAAAGCGTCAGGATGCCGATTGGCAGATTGATAAAGAAGATCAGTCGCCAACCTTCAATGGCCCAATGCGTGTCGGACAGATAACCGCCTAACACTTGTCCGATTACAGCAGCGCTACCGAGTGTAATTCCATACAGGCCAAATGCTTTTGCCCGCTCTTTTACATCTGTGAAAAGTACCTGTATTAAGGCTATTGTCTGGGGGATCATAAACGATGCGCTCAGGCCCTGAAAGAATCTGGTTACATTGAGCTGCAAGGCGGAGGTCGATAAGCCGCATAAACAGGATGCCACCGTAAACGCGAACATGCCCCAGAAGAAGACCTTCTTACGGCCGAAATGGTCCCCTGCTCTTCCTCCGGTTATCAGAAAAGCAGCATACCCAAGCAGATAGCCTGCTATAACAAGCTGAATTTCGGCATCAGTAGCATGAACTCCTTTTTTAATGGTCGGTATGGCTATGTTAATGATGAATACATCAATTACGGAAAGTAACGGCGCCGACAATACAATGATCAGCTCTAACCATTTGTTTTTTACCTCTTTCATTTTAGATAAGTTTTTGGATGATTTTTTTTGCCGATTGTAGTTCGGTAGGCTGTTTGAATACAGAAGCCGCAACTATAGCCCCCTCTAAAAGCAGAAAAATGGTCTCTGTCAATTCCTGATCCGTCAGCAATTGTTTATGGCCAGATTGGGCAACAAGAGTCCTGATAAAATCCAGACTGTGCTGTTTGGTTAGTTGAATTTCGGTCAGTACGCGTGGATCGCTCGAACCGGCTTCATCGTTTGCCTTTATAAATGGACATCCACCAAATGCCCGGACTTCCTGGCGTTCAATGTGATGATCAAAAATGGCCAACAGCTTCTCTTTCGGATCGGCCACGTTAGTTACGGCAGCCTCAAGCCGGTTAAACCAGCGTTCATGGGTACGCTGGATATAAGCGACCAACAGATCCGTCTTTGTTTCAAAATGCTTGTACAAAGACGCCTTTGCGATATCAGCCTCCTCGATCACCTGGTTAATACCGGTATTACTATAGCCTTGCGCATAGAAAAGCCGCTCGGCGGTATCGAGTATTTTATCAGCGACAACCTGTCCTCTTTGTTTCATGAAACAAAGCTACGCCACAAATAGACAAAGTTGTCTATTTATTGAAAATTATTTTTTCGGACAATTGGTCTCGCTTTTCTGAAAGCCACAAGCGGGTTGATGGTGAGCATTGACCATTGACACGACTCCCAAGTCTTATCAATTCCCAATTTAGGCGCTGCTGCTGTTAGCGAAACAGCCAACAGGATAATCGATCTTTATGCGTACACGCGATTTGGGTTTTGCTACAGATCCAATGCTCGTGATCTGACCATTAGTTTTCAAAGTATTCGGGCCGCCACGCCGATCCACTTTAGTTGGACTTCTCACGACAATAACTTTGGACTTTCCAGGATAACATACCAGCCGCTTTACAGGCCAATTTTGCAGCGATAAAACGCACAAAAGATGGAAACGTCAACCATAGTTCTTGTCACCGGCGGTACTGGTTTTTTAGGAACCTATAGTATTCTTCAGCTTCTGCAAAAAGGCTATACTGTACGAACAACACTTCGCTCGTTAACCAAGAAAAATGAAATCATTGACGCCTTAAAAATAGGCGGCATTACGTCCTTTGATAAACTTTCGTTTATTGAAACCTCGCTGACGGAAGACAAAAACTGGGCCGAAGCTGTGAAAGGATGCACTTATGTATTGAGTGTAGCATCACCCGTTTTTATGACCTTACCCAACGACGAAAATGAAGCTATTCGTCCGGCGTTGGAAGGCATTATCCGCGTGTTGACAGCAGCACGCGATGCGGGGGTAAAACGGGTCGTCATGACCTCTAACTTTGGGGCCGTCGGATTTAGCAATAAAAATTCCAATAGCGTAACGACGGAGGAAAACTGGACCGATCCAAATGAAAAGGATTTATCGATCTACGAAAAATCAAAACTCCTGGCCGAACGGGCAGCCTGGGATTTCATTAAGCGCGAAGGTGGCCCGTTAGAGTTTGCCACTATCAACCCAGTAGCTATTTTAGGTCCTTCTTTAGGTAAGCACGTTTCTGAAAGCTTTGGGCTTTTGGTGCATCTATTAGACGGCTCCATGAAAGCAGTTCCCCAGATTCCGTTGAATATCGTTGATGTTCGCGACGTAGCCGCATTGCATATTCTGGCGATGGAAACGCCTGATGCAAATGGGCAACGCTTCATTGCATCAGCCAATGGTCAGATTTCTTTCCCCGAAATTGCTAGGCTCTTAAAAGCAAAACGCCCCGCTGTGACGCAAAATATTTCGACCCGAGTCATACCCAACTGGGTACTTCGGCTAGCCGCTTTGTTTAACCAGCAGGCAAAACACGGTGCGTCCTTATTGAAGATCAACCGAAATGTTAGCAATGAAAAAGCGAAGAACGTCTTAGGCTGGACACCGATTGCCACTAACGAGGAAGCTATTCTTGCTTCTGTAGACAGTCTGATCAAGTACGGGATCGTAAAGACGGAACGTTAGCTGATCAATTAATCCCATAATTATGGAATCTGACGTTTTCTTAGAACAGTTTATTCCCGATCATGTCTTTGTCTATATCCTGAAGGGTGGTTTTCACTGCTACGATGGCAGCAAAAGCCACGTGTTGCGGCATGATGATTATGCCCTGTTCCGTAAAAATCATTTGATCAAATACGTTCGGGAAAAAGGAAGTACTGACGCTGAGTTTATGCGATTATGCGTATTCGAAGGAACCGAGTTCATACGTTTGTGCCTGGAGGAACCGTTTCTGAAGGCATTTCAGGAAAAGCACCAAACAGCGTTCGTCAAGTTTAAACCGCAGGATTCCTTTGTTAAGCTCAAAAAAAATAAGCTGATTCCAGATTTCATTCGTTCGTTAAATCGCATCTACCATCAGGGCGAAATTGACGAAGCCTTTACAGATGTCAAACAAGAGGAATTGCTGATCATTTTACTGCAACAGCAGCCTGAACTCACTGGCATTTTGTTTGATTTTGGCAAACCGGAGAAAATAAATATTGAAGAATTTATGCTCCGTAATTACAGGTTCAATATAGGCGTCGAGCAATTCGCCTATTTGACAGGGCGAAGTTTATCGGCCTTCAAACGGGATTTCAACGCTATTTTTAACGAGACACCCAGTCGTTGGTTGGTTCAAAAACGGTTGCAGGAAGCCTATTTTCTGCTCAACGAAAAGCACAAAAAGCCCTCTGATATCTATCTGGAGTTGGGCTTTGAGACCTTCTCACACTTTTCGTTTGCCTTCAAAAAGCAATTCGGATTAACACCCACCGATTTGATCGAGCAGAAGCCAAAGACCCCAGTTAAAAATTTTGACTAGTTTCGGGCATGACTATTCGAAATGCTACCCTGGCCGATCTGGAGGCAATCCATTCCCTTGAACGCGTCTGTTTTCCCGACAATGAGGCCGCTTCCTTAGCCTCATTCAAACGAAGGCTTACCGTTTTCCCGAATCACTTTTGGCTACTGGAAGATGATGGCACACTCATTGGCTTCATCAATGGTATGGTCACGGATTCTGACACCATACAAGATGACATGTTTGGGCAGGCCGAATTGCACAACGAACAAGGCCGTTGGCAGTCTGTTTTTGGCTTAGCCGTTTCTCCCGATTATCGAAAACAAGGTTATGCCGAAATCTTAGTCAATCATCTGATCGACAGGGCGAAACAGCAACATCGAAAAGGAATCACCCTGACGTGTAAAGCGAGGCTGATTCCTTATTACGAAAAGTTGGGATTTTATAGTGTCGGCTTATCTAAATCGGCGCACGGAGGAGAAGTTTGGTATGACATGAAATTAGATATTTGAACGCACGCTAAAACTAGTGCTTTGACAAAATAGATTCTAGGTGTTTCTATAGATTCTTTCGATTGCTATTATACTGATAATCAGAAGCTATAGAATCAACCGCGCGGGCGGCCCCGAGAATCTCTAGAATCTAAATTGGAAGAGTACTAGCTTAACCAGCTAAGACGCCCCAATTCACTAATTGATCGCGTAAAAGAGAGGCCGATTGAAAATGAATTGCCTGAAAGCCCAACGCGCGGGCAGCTTCTACATTTAGCAAATTATCATCAATAAACACGCACGTTTGGGCTTCTAAGCCATAACGTTCAAGCAAGAGCGTAAAAATGGCGAAGTCGGGTTTAATCAGCTTTTCTTCGCCCGACACCAGAATACCGTCAAACAAGCTAAAAAAGTCGAACTTCTGGAGAGCAATCGGAAACGATTCAGCAGACCAGTTTGTGAGTCCATACAGTGGGTAATCTGCTTGTTTTAATTCCTTCAGGATAGCCACCGAGCCAGCAATTGAATCGCCCAGCATTTCCTCCCAACGGCTATAATAGTGAGCAATGAGTTCCTTATGCTCAGGGAATTTCTCCTGTCGTTCTTTGGTCGCATCAGCAAACAAGCGCCCCTTATCTTGCTGGAGATTCCAGTCGTTCGTGCAAACCGTGTCCAGAAACCAATCGATTTGGGCTTCATCGGGAATCAATTTCCGATACAGATAACGCGGGTTCCAATCGACCAAAACTCCTCCAAAATCAAATACAATTGTCTTTATTGCCATCTTCAGTTCAGTTTAAGCAGTGAGTGTAGCTTTTCAACGGGCAAAATACGGTAAGTGCCAGGCGAGATTTATTCACTGAATTAGCCAAGACTGGTAGTAGATTACCCCATACCCACAAATAGACTATACTCATTCGTCAATATGGCATTGATGGAACGAGATTATTAGCAACTAAACCAACTCGGAAGGGGCTTTGCCAAACCTTTTTTTGAACGAATGCGAGAAATGAGAGAGGCTTTCAAAGCCTAAATCGAGGTAGATGACCGAGGGCTTCTGATGCTTTTTTTCGATAAGATGACGTGCCTCTAACAGTCGCCTTTCCTGTAGCCAATGCCTGGGCGAAGTCCCGAATGTTTTTTGGAAATCACGCTTAAAGCCCGCAAGACTTCGGCCAGTAAGCTGGGCAAATTTTTCGACCGGAATATTGAACTGAAAATTGCTGAGCATGAATTTTTCCAGATCAATCTTATAGGGTTCCGAAAAGTCGAACAAAAATGTGCGAAGTTCGGGCATGACATGCAATAGCAACTTCACTCCTTCCCGCACTTTCAGCATCCCCATCTCAGCCGGTATATTTTCGGCCGGATTGCGGACATAGGGAATCACCGATTGAAAATAGCCCCGCAAAAAATCGTTTCCGGGAATAAGCAGATTGGGTGGTCCAACGTATTTCTGCTGGGATTCCACCTGCTCTTCCAGTGCAATTTTCCGAAGCAGATCTTCCTGTAAGGAAATAACAATCGTTTCATAATTCTCCCCCGGCAGCGGAGTTTTGGTGATCTGCCCCAATTGGTTTTTGCCAATCAGCAGCATATCACCGCTCCGCATCGAAATTGTCTGCTCAAACGTTTCCAACGTAAACAGTCCCGCTACCTGTAACACCAGGGTGTTGTGCTTCAGAAAGCCCACTTTATCTTTCCGCTGGGTCGAGAGGTACGAGTAAAAAATGACTCCCGGAATAATTTCTGTTGGATTCGTCATGGGGTAAAGGTAAGCACAGACGGGCTTTTCTGAATCCGACTAGCGAACCAGATACGTACCTCCGGCTATGGCACCAGGGGCAAAAACTGTGTTCAGTGTGTTCATTTCTTCCGGCGTAAAGACGATTTCCATAGCCTGGCTGTTTTCTGGCAACCGCGCTCGACTACTCATGCTAACCAAGGGCATCATGTGTTCGCCCTGTGCATTTACCCAGGCAATGGCCAGTTGGGTTGGAGTATACCCTTTTTCAGCGGCCATCGTCTTTAATACCTCAACTTTTTCCAGATTCTTCACCAGATTTTCGCCCTGAAACCGCGAAAAATGATTCCGGTGGTCATTGGCCGCGAGCGGGGCTGTCATATCACCCGTTAGTAAGCCCTCGGCTGTATTGGCAAATGCCACAACGCCAATGCCTAATTCTTTCGCGGTGGGTAGCAGGTCCTGTTCAATCTGCCGATCTGCCAGTGAGTACCCAATTTCCAGGGCAGTTACCGGGTAAACGCTATTGGCTTTCCGCAGTTGGTCGGCGTTGATTTCCGACACACCTAGGTAACGAACCTTCCCCTCTTTGATCAGATCAGCGACCGTTCCAATCACATCTTCTATCGGAACGCTGTTATCCAGTCGGCAGGGTTGATAAAGATCAATGGTATCGATTCCCAAACGCACCAACGAATAATTAATAAAGTTCTTGATGGCTATTGGGCGCAGGTCCAATCCGAGCCATTGGCTACCGTAGAAGATAGCCCCAAACTTAACGCTAATAAAGGCGTCGTCTCGCCGACCTTTGATAGCTTTGCCGACCAGTAGCTCATTATGGCCGCTACCGTAAAAATCGCCTGTGTTTAGGAAATTAATGCCATTGTCTAGTGCCTCCTGAATAGTAGCCACGCTTTCCTGTTCGTCTCGTGCGGCAGAACCCCAAACGGGCGACATGCGCATACAGCCCAATCCAAGTTTCGACACGAGGGGTCCATTGTTGCCTAAAGCAATCTTTGTTATTGTTGTCATACGGATAGTAGTCGATTAACAATACAAAGTTCAGCGCTTATCCCTTGTCGCCGATTTCGTTTATGGCTCAATTTACTTGTCTGAATGGCTCAACAGTAAGCCAGTCTTCTTCTGTTTTTATCTGGTTTTTCACAAAAAATTACCAATACCTAGTGCTTTGACAATTTAGATTCTAACTGTTTCTATAGCTTCTCGAGGCCGCCCGCGCGGTTGATTCTATTGCACTGATAATCAGAAACGATAGAATCAACCGCGCGGGCGGCCTCGAGAAGCTATAGAAACAGTTAGAATCTAAATTGTCAAAGCACTAGTTCACCAATTGCGTTTTGATTGGGGTTTGGTCGGCAATTTCTTCACTGGCGGTTTTCAGAATAATGTCGCCGGGTTTCAGGGCTCCAAAAACCTGTGTCTGTCCAGCCGTATCATCGCCTTTCTGAACAGTTGTCCGGACGGCTTTCCCGTTTACTACTTTTAGCACAAACGTCTGATCCATCGTGCTAACAACCGCGGTTTTTGGAACGTATAAGCTGCCTTCTGCCGATGAGCTGACAGGCAATCGGACCGAGGCAAACATACCAGGCTTCAGCTTTCCCCCTTTGTTCTGAAAATCAATTTCGACCATCTCTGAACGAGTCTCTGGCCGAACGTTATTTGAAATGCGGTTGATACGTCCCGTAAAGTTTTGGTTCGGGAAACTACGCACCGAAAACTGAACCGGGTTTCCCTGACGAATATCGCCTAAATAAGCCTCTGGAACAGCAATCCGCAACCGGAGCCGATCGAGTTGCTTGATTTTTAGCATCGGTACGCTATTTTGGCCGCCCGGCCCCACAAATGCTCCCGGTGAAAGCCGACGATCAGTAATGACACCAGTAAATGGAGCGGTGATTTTGAGGTAGCTTACGAGCTGATTGACCGAGTTATAGTGCGCATTGGCCGCTACTACACCTAAACTGTCCGAAATAGCTTTTGTACGGGATGTCTCCAGATCCACAGGCGAAATAGCGCCCAAGGTGCGACTGGTACGCAGCACCCGTAGAAACGTTCCTTTACTAGCGCCATAAACTGCTTCGGCCGCTTTCACTTTCGAATAAGCCTCAGTCAGATTGGCGGTCAACTCGGGCGCTTCCAGCTCGGCCAGCACCTGCCCTTTTTGTACCTGATCGCCGATGTCGACATGTAGCGCCTTAACATAACTGCTGACACGCGGGTACAGATCGGTTTCATAATAGCTTTCCAATTCGCCCGGAAGGTTCAGTTCGGACGTTGGGCGGGAAGCAACGACGCGAATGGCTTCGTATCGGATATCTTCGTCAACCGGCGTTTCGGCCATCTTGCTCTTTTCGGCGGAGGAGTTACCACACTGACTCAATAGCAACCCCAGGCTGGCCAAAAGGGCTATGTGTATACTTGATCGGAGAACAGAATAGAGTTGCATAAACCTTAGTTTAAATTGGGGATCTATGATGTATGATATAGGATGTATTATATCTAAAATTCAACGCACTTATACTGTGATTATCAGCATATTGACACACGCCACACATCCTATATCAAACATCATACATCTACTATATCATACATCAAGCATTATCCCCCGTGGCGATTCCGCAAGGTCCACCGGCAGACCATCGTAAACTGTACTCGCGGGATCATCTGGGTTGAGAGAAGGCGAATCGAAAGTTGTTTTTCGTTGAACAGATGCAAACACAACGGGCAAAATCAGCAAGGCAGCCACGGTCGAGAAAAGCAGTCCGCCAATAACGGCCCGCCCCAACGGAGCCGTTTGCTCGCCCGATTCGCCCAGGCCGCTGGCCATCGGTATCATCCCGGCAATCATTGCCAGCGCCGTCATGAGAATAGGGCGCAGACGAGCCGCCCCTGCCACCCGAGCCGCTGCCCGGGCATCGCGGTAGGTGAGTCGCAGGGACTCGGCGTTGGTGACCAGCAGCAACGCATTCGCTACAGACACCCCTACCGACATGATAATGCCCATGTATGATTGCAGGTTCAAGGTCTGACCGGTTATCAGGAGCAGCGTAAGCGCTCCTGCCAGTACAGCGGGTATACTCACCAACACTACACTCGCCACCTTAAATGATTGATAGTTAGCCGCGAGCAACAGGAAAATCACCACAATAGCCAGTCCTAGCCCAAACTGTAAGCTGCTGAGTGTTTCCTGAAGGAGTTGTGCCAGGCCGCGCAATTCAACTACAGAACCTTTGGGCGGATCGCCAGCGACAGTAATGGCAGCCTGTACATCGCGCGTGGCTGTTCCTAAATCCTGGTTGTTAATGTTGGCCGATATCGTAATGATTCGGCGGGGCCCAATCCGGTCGTACTCACCCGGAACGGTGGTGGGCGTAATGGTGGCCACGTCGCCGAGGGTAGGACGAAGCTGGCCTTTTACCAGGGGAATTGCCTGTATGTCGGCCACCGACTTCATCTGATCCTGTTCCAGTTGAATCTGCACCTGATACGCAAACCCTTTCGACTGATCGAGCCAGAGGTTTTTGGCCGTAAAACGACTCGACGACGTAGCCGCAACCAACGATTTCGAAATCTCATCGGTACTTAACCCCAATTGAGCGGCCCGTTCGCGATCCACTTTAATCGACACCGTTGGATAGCTAAGCGGCTGATTGATCCGCAGATCGCGCAGGTACGGAATCTCACGTAGATGACTCATTAATCGGTTGGCGTAGTGCTGACCTTCTTTAAGGTCTTTCCCACCAACCAGAATTTCGATGGGTGTTTGTGCACCCTGACTCATGATCTTATCGGTCAAATCAATAGGCTCGAAGGATAGCCGAACGTTGGGCATCTTCTGCCGAACCCGCTTGCGAATCTGCTCTTTCAGCGCGTCTAATGACTCAACCTTATACTCCTCAGACAGATTGATCTGCAAAACTGCTTCGTGTGGCCCAGCATTGAATACATACAGCGCACTGGTGCCATAGCTGGAAGGCGTCATGCCCACAAAAGCCGACGAAATTGCTACGTTATTCTGGCCAACAATGTCGTTGATCTGCTTGATAACCCGTTTGGTTAGCTCTTCTGTCCGTTCGATACGTAAGCCCTGCGGCCCCACAATCCGTACCTGAAACTGGTGCGCATGATTTTGCCGAGGCATCATATCCTGACCAATCTGCGTGAATCCAATGCCAATCAGCACCGCACAAACCAACACATATACCCCAATCACCAACACCCGGCGAGCCAGCAAACTATCCAGCAACCGCAGGTAGCCTAGTTTGAATCGTTCGAAGCCGGTTACCTTTTCGGGGTGCTTTTCCTCGTAGTTCTCCTGTCTTACTTCTGGTTGATTCGGCAAATCGGGGAGAATGCTTAAGTCGTGGGGAGCCGCGTGTTCATGGTTTTTCAACCACCAGTTGGCCACTACGGGTACAAATGTTTGCGATAGCACGTACGACGCAATAATCGAAAAGCCTACTGATAGCGATAAGGGCAGAAACATTCCGCGTGGTACGCCATTCATCAGAAAAGCCGGCGCAAAAACTGCCAGAATACATAACGTAATCAGCAAGAGCGGAAACGACATTTCCATACAGGCATCCAGAATAGCGCGGGCTTTGGGCTTTCCCATTTCGAGGTGCTGGTGAATATTTTCGATCACCACCGTTGCCTGATCGACCAGAATCCCAATGGCCAGCGCCAGTCCTGACAGCGTCATAATGTTAATGGTTTGCCCGGTGAGATTGAGCAATAGAATGGCGCTCAGGATCGATACCGGAATTGTCAGAATAACAATCAGCGAACTGCGCCAGTCGCCCAGAAAAAGCAGAACCATCAACCCCGTCAGAATAGCACCCAAACCACCTTCAACTGCCAGACTATGCACCGCCTGCGTTACGTAAACCGACTGGTCAAATTCATACGTAAGCTGCACATCGTCGGGCAACAGGGCCTTCATTTCGGGGAGCTTGCCTTTCAGCGCATTCACGACGCTCATGGTGGAGGCATCGGCGCTTTTTGTTACCGGGATATACACCGATCGCTTTCCGTTGACGAGTGCATACCCAACCGTAATGTCGGTGGCATCTTCGACCGTGGCTACGTCATGAAGGAATACGGTAGGCCCCACTCCTTTTCGTAGCGGGATATTCATAAACTCATTTACCTTATCGAGTACCGTATTGCTGGGAGTCATGATCGTATAGTCGCCCATTTGGACGCTGCCCGCTGGCGAAATTTGATTATTCTTCACCACCGTCTGCACAATCTCGTCGGGCGTTAGTTCGTAGCTACGCATCCGTTCTGGATTCACTTTCACGACCACCGTACGTTCGTTTCCACCGAACGGCGGAGGAGCCGACGCACCAGGAATCTGAGAAAACAGCGGCCGAATCCGGGTAGACGCCAGATCCTGCATTTCGCCCAGCGATGCCCGTCGACTGCTGAATACCAACTGTCCTACAGGCAAACTGGAAGCATCGAACCGAACAACCGTAGGCGGCACAGTACCCGGTGGCAGGTAATTCATTACCCGACTGACCTGGTTGGCGACTTCGCCCGACACCTGCGCCATATTCACGTCTTCGTAGAACGTACATTTTACCAAACACAGCCCCTGAATATTCTTTACCTCAACATTCTTGATACCCGACACATACAACAGTTGGTTCTGATAACGAGTAGCAATAAAGCCCTCCATCTGAGCGGGTGTCATACCGCCGTAGGGCTGGGCAATATAAATTGTCGGGAGATTGAGCCGGGGAAAAATATCGACCGGAATCGAGAGCAAGGCCAGCACCGCAAACAGTACAATGCCCGCCAGCGCGACGATTACGGTAATAGGTTTGGCTAAGGCAGCTTTAATCATAACAGTTGAGTTAGCGGGGAAGTTGTTGGAGAAACGAGTCTAAATCACCAGCCGTAGCGGCCCGTAACAGCAGGGCACGCCATACGCTGTTCGTAACTAATGATTGATCGACTTCGGCTCGATTGAGCAAAGCGCTGGTTTGGGTAAGTGCCTGAATATTATCTAAGCCGGACTCGTAGCGAGCCTGCGACTGAATATAGGCTTGTTTAGCGGCATCCAACTGAATAGGTGCCTGCTGAGCCCGCGCCTGTGCCAGTTGCAATTGCAGAAGCGCATTCTGGCTCGCAGCCTGAATACCCAACGCCTGTTGGTCGTAGGCCTGCTGGCTGGCCTTGATCCGTTCGCGCTGGGCCGAAACAACGTATTTATTCCGCCATAAATCGGTAGGGCGCCAGATGGCCGTTACCCCAACAATGTAGTTAAAGGAACGTAGCGGAAGCCCGGCTCCCAAGGATGGATCGATGCGGAACGTGCCGTCGGCCTGGGCCTGTTCGCTAATGCCAGAGCCACGCCCCTGAAGCGACCCAAGCAGCGCAATTGACGGCAGTGCAGATGCTTTCAACAAGCTTTCGCTCGCTTTTCCCAGTTCGATATTTTTCTGGAATACACGGAGTTGCGGATGCAAAGCCGGATTACTGCCAGCAGCCAGCGGAAGCTGCGGGAGTTGATTATAAAAAACCATCGAGTCCAGTTGCACCGTCGGATTGGGTTGCCCAATCAACTCGGTCAACCGAAGCACCTGCTGTTGTGCCAATTGTTGGCTTTCCAGCACCTGTAGTTGGGCGCGGGCCACTTCCGTATTGGCCACGGAACTGTCGATACCCGGCCGGAGTCCGCCTTCGGTACTCGCCCGAATGATTCGTTGAAGCTCGCGCGATCGTTGAAGATTGGCCGTTTGCAACGCGACCGATTTCTGGGCATTCAGCGCCAGTAGATAGGCGTCGCAAACGCGCACCTGATGGGTAAATAACTCCCCTTCGTAATCGGCCTGGGCCTGTTCCACCGCCAACCGTGCCTGATCGCGTCGGGCCTGACGACGGCCAAACGTAACGGCCTCCCAATCGATCACCATCGACGCTGCACTGGTCCAGGCTGGCTCATTTCGGAAACCATCGGTACGCACCCCCGAAATTGGCAGAAGTAATCCTCCATTGGACACATAGGCTCCGCGCACCTGATTGGACGTCGCGTTCAGGGTCTGTGCCTGAACACCCGCCTGCGGCAACAAAGCCATTGACAACGCCTGCGCATCGGCTTCGGCCGCCTGAATGGTAGCCAGTTTCCCGCGTAAACCAGGGTAATTAGTTCGGGCTAATTCCAGTGCTTTGGGTAACGTAAGCCGATTGGCGTTGGTCGATAGGGAATTACCCGGTTGCGCCAAACTCTGGCTAAACCAGATACTCGCCAGAATGGTTAGTCGGCCAAAATATCGTTTTTCTCCGCTGAGCATGAGCCTATTTCAATAAATAAAGCCAAAGCTACAGGGCAGAGATTAGAGCCAAATTAGAGGCAAATTAGTTATTATTAGAACGGATTAAGGCAGTAGTATTTGCGTGGTGTCGGTTTTGAGAAACTGACACCACGCAAATACAAGAGGGAGGAGAAAAGTTTGTCAATTTGCATTTTAATTGTCGCTACAGTTGCGCGCTTATTGTTGCAAGTCGATTCATATTATGGTCGAAGCTATCGGTCTCAAACTCAGCTAAAATGTGAGATTTTGAGACGGTCCGCCGTTGCGGTTGAATCACGAGATGACTTTATGAGACGTCATCACATATTAAAAGAATTTATCTGGATGGTAACTGTCTCAATCTCAAGAATGGGGTGATTTTGAGAGACGGTGAATGGGTATGATTTATAGCAAAAGCGTCAAGTGAAATTGAGTCTATTAGTAAGTCATTTGGTCCGACGTTTCTTCATAAAAACAGCCGCTACCCAACGGGCAACGGCTGTTCGAGCCAGTGAAAACTAAAATAACGTGAATAATGGATAGAACCTAAAATCGGCCACTGATTATCAGTTATTTATAGTGTTATTTTTTATCATCCCTCCTGACGTCGGGATGACAAAAAACTAGTATAATTCTATTCGTAAAGCCTCCATTATTCACGTTAAAATAGCATCAACACCCGTTCAAGAGAATGAAGCGGTAGGGAAAGAAAAGTCTTGATCAGCTAGAAAAAACAGTGTACTTCGATGCTATTTCTGTTTCAACATCTGCTTAACAAGCTTTTCTAACTCATCAATTCTGATCTGCTGTTGATCAAGCTGCCGTTGCTTGGCTTGATCTGCTTTTTCTAGCTGAATGCTATACAGCGTCAATTCTTCTATTTTCGCAAGTAGCTTAGCATCTGTTTGATGCAAGTCGTTGCCCTTTTCGACCATCTCCTGAGCGGAAGGGATACCTGGTAGATGACCACTCTTCTGGATGTGCGCTTCTACCTCAGCTAGTGATGCCAGTTTGTAGCCTGTCGCAAACACGTGATCACTCCAATCAATACTACTTTTGACAGCTACTTTTACTTTTTCGGTTAATATACCGTCCGCTACGTATAAACGATAACCAGCAGGTGTTTTATCAACACCTGGGCCTATTATTATTCCGCCAGAATTACCATTACGCATATTATCACCATCAGCAATCCAGTTTAAACTCTCATCAGCCCCTATCCGAGCCGAACCATTAGTACTGCCCAAAATAACATCACCATTACTATCAACGGTCAAAAATTTATTAGTACTCAAAACTGTTGCTGGACTGGTCGACTTGAGATTCTTCAATCGTAAGCCGGACGTATTCGTGGAGTTACTGACCACCTCTAATTTATTAGCTGGAGCAGTTGTGCCAATACCAACATTTGCATTGCTACCTAAAACAAGAGCATTTGAGATCGTTACTTGAGCATTTGCACCAATAGCTCCGGCATTTGTCAGGTTTGCATTTCCGACATCTGCCAAATAGCCAATAATCGTATTGCTACTACCAGATTGATTTGTTACACCCGCATTTGTACCAATCACAATATTATTACCGCCAGTAGAAGTATTAAAACCAGCATGTACACCTAGAAATAGATTATTATCTGACGTAAAAGAATAACCAGCTCCGTCTCCAATAGCTGTATTAAAACGACCAGTCACATTATAAGCGCCTGTTGCATTGCCAATTAAGGTATTATAACTACCTGTCGTTATATTATTTCCAGAAAATGGACCGATAAACATATTAAAAATCCCGCTACTTAAACTATTACCGGAATATGTTCCTAAACAAACGTTCCCATAAGCAGTCGACCCACTCGACCCATACCCAGCTCTATTACCAATAAACACGTTATTCACACCAGAAGTGTTGTAATATCCAGCTTGATTGCCGACAAATGTATTGGCGTTCCCAGTTGAGTTAGCGTAGCCCGCCTGGTAGCCCAGAAAGGTGTTCTGATCGGTAGCTCCCTGAGACCAAGATGGAGCATTATTGGCGATAAGTAAGGCCATAGTCAGGAGAAATATCGAAAACTGTTTCATGATAATGGAGTAGTGATAGACTATAATATAGTGACTCAAAAGAGTCTTTTTGATTAGGATTGGAATTGTTATAGCTATTTTCACTAGCCTTAGGGTCTGACTTTCTTTGCCCGCTTGTACACAATACAAATAGAGGCCTGCGGGTAGATCTCGACCGTCTACCTACATCTGGTACAGCCCCTCCAATTGTTTCTCGGGGCTGATGATTGACGTAGCAGTCGTAGCATTTCCCATATAGAGGTTATAGCTACCCGTCGTGTTACTATGTCCAGTAGCATTACCCAAGAATACATTACCAACTGAGCTGGTACTGGAAAAGCCGGCGCGGTTGCCAATAAGTACGTTCGCGGTACCTGACGTATTATAACACCCAACTTGATTTCCAATGAAAACATTATACGCACCATTTGTAGTATTGAAACCACTTTGAAACCCTAGATAGGTATTACCTATCCCACTCATATTGGCGCTACCTGCTTGATAGCCCAGAGTTGTGGTCTGATCCGACTGAGACAATGTTACAGTACTATTGATAATTATTAGTCCAGTAGTGAGAAGTAGAGAGTAGACGAGTTTCATGTTGATTGGTTAATGCTGGAGTAAACTCTTGGGAACACGTTCATTGGATTATGTTGTCTTCTATTTCTTTTCCAGCAATTGATTCACCAATTGCTTAAGCTGATCGATCTCAGCCTGTTGATGCTGTTTTGTGGCTCGCAATTCTTTTTCTAACTGAATGCTATAAAGTGTCAATTCTTCAATCTTTGCCAACAACTTGGCATCCATCTTAGCCACGTCTATCCCCTGTTTGACAACCTCTGTAGCCGACGGGATACCAGGCAAGTGATTATGCTGTTGTATGTACTGCTCTACTTCTGGTAATGACTTAAGTTTATAACCAGGGGCAAATACATAGTCACTCCAATCCGCACTACTCTTCACGGCTACTTTTACCTTTTCGGTTAGAACGCCATCGGCCACGTACAACCGATATCCCGCTGGTGTGTTGGCGACTCCTGGACCAATCACCACGCCACCCTGACTGTTCGTGTTACGAAGATGTACGCCATCACGACTCCACAAGCTGGCAGAGTCGGCCTCAGCTGCGGTGCGGAAACTACCTTTACTACCCCCCACTTGGGCGAGCACCACATCCCCTACACTATTAACCGTCAAAAACTGATTGGTGCTGCCAATTGGTGTAGTAGCACTCGTCAGATTGCTAAAACGAAGGCCTGAATTGCCGGCTGTACCGTGAGTAATTTCCAATTTATTACCGGGAGCGGTGTTGCCAATCCCCACATTAACCACGTTTGATCCCGTACCTCCCAATACAATTGAATTGCTTTGAGTAACAATGGCATTGGCGCCAATAGCGGCTGCATTATTGACTACCGTAGCCGCTGCATTAACGCCTGCACCATACCCAATGAACAGATTGTTTGAACCAGTTGTATTATAATAACCAGCATTCTGACCAAGGGTTGTATTACCGATTCCAGACGTATTATTGAAACCAGCGGCCCCTCCCACAAAGGTGTTCGCATTGCCGATGGTATTATTTTGACCTGAACGCACGCCCGTAAATGTATTGCCTGTTCCGGTCGTATTCGAGTAGCCAGCATAGGTGCTAAAAAATGAATTCCCCGTACCTGTAGTATTATATGACCCCGCTGCATGGCCAATAAACGCATTGTCACTGCCAGAGGTATTTGTATAACCAGAATAGGTGCCAATAAATAAATTATCTAAACCAGTGGTATTAGAGAAGCCTGCCTGATAGCCAATAAATGAATTATTAGCTCCACTGGTATTAGCCTGCCCGGCACCACTACCAATAAATGCGTTGTTATATCCAGCAGTATTAGCTAGGCCTGCCTGATAGCCGATAAAGGCGTTGTTATATCCAGTGGTATTAGTTAGACCTGCCTGATAGCCAATAAAGGCGTTGCCGCTACCCGAGGTATTACTGTAACCACTTAGATTGCCAATAAACAGATTATTCGATGCCGTTGTATTGTTGTAACCTGCCTGATAGCCAATAACTGAATTGCCTATTCCTGTTGTGTTTGAATAGCCCGCTTTATAACCCAGAAATACATTTTGGTCTGTAGGAGCCTGAGACCAGGCTGTACTTATACAGCTTATAAGTAAGCCAGTAGCCATGAGAAGCGAGGCAAGTTGTTTCATGATGTATAAAAGCATTTAGTTTAGTAGCAGAATATGCGGGGAAAAAGCTCAGGTGAGTCCTATTTGAATCCTAGGGTTTTTTCACTAATCGAAGGGTCTGACTTTCTTTGCCCACTTGCACACGATATAAATAGACACCGGTGGGTAAATTCCGACCATCTACCTGCGTTTGGTGGATGCCTACCGATTGCTCCGTGGGGTCCGATGATTGGCGCAGCACTTGTCCCTGCAGATCCGTCAGCGTATGTTCAACTGGGCCAGACTTGGGTACGTTATACTCCACGGTGGTTGACTCGGCAAATGGATTGGGATAAGCCCGCAAGAGTAAGTCAGGGACATCACTGGTCGTCGGTGAAGAAACCACTCGGTCTACGCTTGCCACAAACACAGAGCCTGCCTGAGCGACAAAGCCTGGTTGCAAGCTTACCGATTGACCGGCAGTAAACAGGGCAACTGCCCCGGCACGGACAGCATTGTGAGCCATGATGGTTTCAGTCGCTTTTTGCTCACTAATCATGCCCGCCGATATGGGTTGATTCAGATTTAATTGAGATTCGTACGTCTGGGCGAAAACAGAGCCGCTCAGCAGGAGTAAGACGAATAGTACAGTTGGTTTCATAATCGAATAAATTAGTGGTTTGTCTTTTTCAGCACTTCTAGTTCCTCTTTTATTTGCTGGTTTTGCTGACGCAGAGTATCTAATTCCCTCTTCTGCTGAATGAGGTATAATGTCAGTTCCTCTATCTTTTCCAATAGTTTAGCATCGGTTTGATGCAGGTCATTCCCTTTCTCGACCATCTCTTTCGCGGAAGGAATGCCCGGCAGATGACCTTTCTGCTGAATGTGGAGAGCTACCTCGGCCAGAGAAGCCAATTTGTAACCCGGAGCAAACACATAGTCACTCCAGTCCGCACTACTTTTGACTGCCACCTTCACTTTCTCGGTCAGGATTCCCTGTTCGACAAAGAGCTTATAGCCAACGGGGGTTTGAGTGATGCCAGCACCAATCACGACGCCACCGGAGTTTGTACTTTGCAGGTTATCGCCACTGGTTGACCATAACTCTGCTCCTAAACGGGCTGAGCCAGGCGTACTGCCAAGCACCACATTACCGCTCCCATCCACGGTGAGAAACTTGGTTTGACTCAGTACACTGGCAGGCGAAGAACTAGTCAGATTTTCCAGGCGTAAGCCGGAGGTGTTGGCTGTTCCGGTAGTTACATGGAGCTTGTTGGTTGGCGCGGTATTACCGATCCCGACGTTAACCCCATTGCCCAGTACTAACGCGTTGGAAGCAGTCACCGAAGCATTGTAGCCAATGGCGGTTGCATTTGTGATAGCACCACTACCTGAAGGAGCAGTGGCCGCAACGCCAATAAAGGTGTTGTTTGAGCCAGTAGTCATGTTGATACCTGCATACCGACCAATGCTGACGCTGTTAGTCCCAGTGGTATTACTAAGAAAAGCCCCATCGCCGATAGCGGTGTTGGCTCCACCCGTGGTCGTGGCATTTCCCGACGAATTACCCATAAACAGGTTATAGCTACCCGTTGAATTGTTCGATCCTGCCTGGTTCCCCAGGAAGAGATTGCCCGTAGCGGTGGTGTTATTAATCCCCGCCTGGTTGCCAATGAAGGTGTTGGCTGATCCTGAGGTATTACTATGCCCTGCCTGACTCCCGATGAACACATTACTATTGCCGGTATTGGTTAAAACACCTGTCTGGTATCCCATATAGGTATTGCCCTGACCGGTCATGGTACTATTGCCAGCCTGATAGCCCAGGACGGTATTCTGATCGATCTGGGCGAAGGTTAAATGACTACTTATGGTTATGAATCCAGTAGTAAGTAAAAGGGTGGAAAGTTGTTTCATGATGGTATAAATATGTTTAGATTTCCTTCGAACCTCTGGCTAACTTACGGCTTTCTGTTTTTCTATTTATGGGTGTTGCCTTTGTGAAACCTTGGGGGGTAACATAGTTTTTTTGCCCTATTGTTGGCCAGTAATTTTACTAGAAGAACAGATGATTAGCCATTACGGAACCGAGGGTAGCCATTATACTAAAAATAGATTATGACTGCCTGATGTATTAGCGGCTCCCGATGCCTCATAAATAATTAGGACGACTAGTATCTGTCTAACTTAAAGCATTGCCGATAAACTGATAATAAAAGCCAATTGTATTAGCGCTACTAATTCCATTGTCAATAAGCGTGATTCCTTATCCAGTAGAGTTGGCCTTCCCCGCTTCACTGCCAATGAAGGTATTTTGATTTCCTGATGTGGTATTAACACCTGCCTGGTTACCCAATAAGGTATTGGCTAAACCTGTACTAAGACTCATCCCTGCTTGATAGCCGACAAATGTGTTTTTATCGGACTGGGCCACGACTGAATTAAAATTGCCGGTTAATAGACCTATAAATAATATAAGGGTGGAAAGTTGTTTCATGATGGTGCAAATGGACATCCTCTAAACTTCAATTAGATTTTAGTAGATTCCAAACCCTAAAAATAAGAGTTTTTCTAATGGATAATTTATTAGATATGATATATATTATTATCCAATAAATATGCAAATTCTTAGTTTAATTTTCTTTTCAAAAAAAAGTTCCACCCTCAAGGAGGGTATTTTTATAAAAAGAAAATTAATATCAATAAGAAATTTAATTTGATTAAATCAACAATTAATCATAAGTCTATGGCTGTTTATTATTAACAAATTGATTATTTACTATTTGAATAAAACCATAAATCTTCTATGGAAAACCTTTCGGGGTCTATACCAAAATCAAATTGATCGTTTAATAGATGGTAATCAATCTTAAATAGTTTTCCTACAAAATCATCTACTTCTATAATTTCAATAGGTCCATCATTGAAAAGTAAATCTTTCAAAACTGTAAAATACATTGGCTTGATAAAAAATAGAGGATGTTTTTGCCATAAATATCCTATGGGTTTATTTTCAACAAGGACGATAGCCCAATTTTCTTCATTTTCCCAATAGGATATTTCGTAACCTTTACGTCGCATATTTTCAATAACGTTAAAAAATAAGCTTATTGACCAATGGGAATTTTGATAAATGGCGCTCTTAACTTGCTGTGTTATATCTTTCATTTAGAAAATGTTTAAACTTTCTGATTGCTGTTGAATCAATTCTTTGTCATTCTGATGTCAGAATGACAAAGAAGGGTCCTCTATTTTCTTATTAAAGAAAAGCTAAATCAGCCTCTTAATAAATTATCTTTTTGTTCCTGGAGAACCATGTATAAATCCATTTGAGTTTCTATAAACATTAATTACGTTAGTGTGTTCGCCATTAGTTAATATTCCAATGTTAGTGTTTGTAACTGGTACTTTTGCTTTAATACCAATCCACAAATTATTCTGGTCCGCATATTGAGCGGCTTTAAGCACAGCTTCTTGAGCATTTAAGGTAGGATAAAAAATACTCCTGTCGGAAACCCCAACAAATACATGCTTTTTCATTGCCTCACGTGCAACAATGTAAGTCCCATTTGTTAATTCTCCATGTTTTGTCAATGAAAAACCAGCCTTAATGGCATCATCTGTTAAGCCAGCAGCTTTAGACGCACCTCCACCCATAAAGAATGGCATTGGCACAGCTGCAATCTGAATATTAGGGTCACTTTGTTCTGGAATTCCTAATAAAAACTTGCCAATTGTAATAAGATTATCAGCTAAATCTGAACCTAAATCTTTGGTTTGCTCCTTAAAGTTAGCATCATTCTGCTTGTCAACCGAGACGGTTGCTGTGGAAGATGTTTTATCATTTTTGCCTTTTCCTGGGCCAGTTCCGCCACTTATATATCCCCCTTCCCCAGGAAGAGCGGCCCCATTAAAGGTCACATTCCCAAAATCATCCCGATTGGATCGCTGATATTCTTGGGTTTCCATCCCATCGGGGTCAATCATCCGTACCGGATTGTCGTTTCCATACACAAACGGACTAAATCTCCGACTTACTTCCGCCAGTGGATCTACTACCCCCCAACGCCCAATCGTCGCATCATAGCCCCTTGCCCCAAAATCCAATAAGCCACTTCCTAACTCAGCCAGAGTTTCCTTACCGTTGAACTTGGCTCGGTTGCTACTTAGCCCACTACCCAAACCCGATAACTCCAGACCCCAGGGGTCATAATCGACCATCTGAGTGACAAAGGCACCATTCACATTAGCCACTATTGCCCGGACGTTACCCAGATGATCCCGCAGGAAATATTCGTAGCCATTGGTGCTACCGGGCAACACGCGTCCCTCTTCATGAGTCACCTCAAAAGGAGCACTGTTGAGGTATTGGAAAGGGCCAATATAATCTCGCACTTCACCTGTCGAGGTGCTCATGCGTAATTTTTGCCCGCTAGCCGTGTACGTGTAACTAACCACCTTGCCACTGCTAAAGGTTACCTGTCGGCGTAGTTTTAAACTATACGCTGGGCCAGCTCAGGTGTAGCGCCCCGGCATAAGAACAGGATAATAGAGTCATTAATAGGTCAAAGAACGGTTGGTTTAGCCGGTGCTAAACCAAAAGGGCAAAGCTTGTTAGTACTATATATAAATAGACCTACTACACCCTACTAGGCAATATTAGTCAAATAGGTCACACTACTTAGGTCTGTTATGTATCCTTGAATTTATGTCCGATTCCTCCTAATAAGGGTTTCTATAATCGAGCTAGGTACGGTGAAGGGAGCGCACATATCAATAATTACTTCTTTCTGGATTTTTTGATCAAGTGCTGTCCAATTATCTATATTTTGCAAATGGATTTTCACTTTTTCTATATAATTTGGATAATCTTCTATACTACCAAACTCTGTATTGTGGGTTATTTTTCTTTCTACAAAATGCTTGTTTAATTCCTTATTTACCTTCCTCAGAAGCTCGCCGACAATCGGGCTAACTGCTAAATAGTGCGCATCGTATTCTTCGCTACCAAATTTTACAAACATCAAAACTTTTTGTAGAGCCAAAAGCTCATCTATTTTTTCTATATTCATTTGCTTGGTATTGTATTAGACCCAATATAAATTATTTGTGGGAGTTTCAAGGTCTCATTGGGATAAATTAATTCTAACGATTGTGAAGGGTGTATCTCTAATATCGTTCGTCTCTTCCACAACTAAGAACTAGCAAAACACGTATCTAAATAATTACAAAATCAAACAAGGCCTTAAATAGAGTACTTTAACGGTTCGTACATGTCGTAATATTCGTAATAATCACTTAAATTTTCAATTTCAAAATTTTCATTCGGCCAAAAAATTTCCCATAACCAAATGAAAAATTTCTTTGGGTCATTAGGTGTATAAAAAGGCAATAAATTAGATTCCATTAAACTCTCAAAATCAAACCATTGTATTGATAAGTAATATTTAAGAGAATCCTTTAATATGTATTTGTATCGATCAGGTTTTAAATTAAAATAAGGCACAAAAATGGACTTAATTAGTTGTTTCATTGTTTTCTCGTCATTTGAGTCAATATCTTCATAAACTACCATTTCATCCATATCGGCTCCTCCAACTAGTGGGTTAAGAATGTCGCTTAAAAAAGCTCTGTTTACCTTTTTCATAGAATTATCGGAGTTTTGGAAACATTGTATATAAATTTCCCCCTTTGAATATTGCCTGAACATTTGTAGATTGAATTACAGCACTTCCTCCTTTTAGATATCCTTCTCCAACGATGAAGCCCATATTAAAATTAACAACACTTTGCCCTGTTTGATTGAATATGGTCTGGGCTCTTTGTGCTGCCTGTAGTTGCATTTGATTAGAAAGAAAACGCGATGCATCAACCGCGCGCCTGGATATCCCATCAGGTGTTAGTCCAGTCAGCGCTCTTATTTCTTGCTGTGCTAGTGTAGTACCAGCACCGTGCCTCGAAAGAAAATGAGCGCCTTGAGTTGCAGCTTCCATAGACGCTAATTGTCTACCAGCGTTAGCTTCTATTAAAGTAGAAATTTTGGGTATGCTACTCCCACCTCCACCCATAAAGAATGGCATTGGCACAGCTGCCACCTGCACATTTGGATCGCTTTGCTCTGGAATACCTAATAAAATCTTACCAATTGTAATAAGATTATCAGCTAAATCTGAACCTAAATCTTTGGTTTGCTCCTTAAAGTTAGCATCATTCTGCTTGTCAACCGAGACGGTTGCTGTGGAAGATGTTTTATCATTTTTGCCTTTTCCTGGGCCAGTTCCGCCACTTATATATCCCCCTTCCCCAGGAAGAGCGGCCCCATTAAAGGTCACATTCCCAAAATCATCCCGATTGGATCGCTGATATTCTTGGGTTTCCATCCCATCGGGGTCAATCATCCGTACCGGATTGTCGTTGCCATACACAAATGGGCTAAACCTCCGACTTACTTCCGCCAGTGGATCTACTACCCCCCAACGCCCAATCGTCGCATCATAGCCCCTAGCCCCAAAATCCAACATCCCACTGCCTAATTCAGCTAAGGTTTCTTTGCCATTGAACTTGGCTCGGTTGCTACTTAGCCCACTACCCAAACCCGATAACTCCAGACCCCAGGGGTCATAATCGACCATCTGAGTGACAAAGGCACCATTTACATTAGCCACTACTGCCCGGACGTTACCCAGATGATCCCGCAGGAAGTATTCGTAGCCATTGGTGCTACCGGGCAACACGCGTCCCTCTTCATGAGTCACCTCAAAAGGAGCACTGTTGAGGTATTGGAAAGGGCCAATATAATCTCGCACTTCCCCCGTCGAGGTGCTCATGCGTAATTTTTGACCGCTAGCCGTGTACGTGTAACTAACCGTCTTGGTCACGGTAGTCCCAGAGCCAAAGCTGATCTTCCTGGGCAATTTCAGTGGGTTATATTGTATCTCCGTGATCCCCCGGTTACGATCCACCTTAAGGCTCCCATCAGGGTAGTATTCATAATCAACGCCACTAGCGTTGCCATCGGTAAAACCTCCACTACCACTCGAGGCATCCGATACGGCTGTCAGACTATTGCCAGCTCCATAGCTATACGTAAGCTGATCAATGCCCGCTCGATTTAAGCTTAAGATATTCCCATTTTTATCGTAGCTCATGTTGGAGAGACTATAATCCTCTCCTGAGGCCCCGCTATAGCTAGCCGAGGTCAACCTACTGGCGCCATCATAACTATACGTGTATTGCCGGAGTTGATTCGACGGGCTAGATGGATTACTTTTTATCCAACGCTGCCGACCAATATTCCCATCATAGTACCCAGCTGTTTCATAGTCTAACCCAAACGAGAAAACATCACTACGACTGGTATTTGGCGTGGGCTGCCCGTTCACATCTACATTGATGCCACGGAGCCATCCTCGAATATGGTATCGATAGTCCAATACCTGAAGACCAGAAATACCAATCCGAGCTTCATAGAGACCATTGGGGTTTCCGGCATTATTAACACTAAACGTGCCATCCGTTATCAGTACATACTGGGTAGCCACATCCACGGTTGGGTTACCTGGTGTTGAAGAACGGGTAATACTATTTGTCTGACCAATGGAAGACGGAGCAATCCCCTTTTGAACCAGCCGTCCAATGGCATCGTAGTTATAGACAGCCAACGGTTTAGCCGCATCACCCCCATACTGATAGGTCAGGCCGGTCCGCCTACCCATATGATCGTAATTATACGTAGTAACTACGGTGGTGGCTGTTCCCCCCGAAACCTTCTGATGACGAAGTACCGATTGCAACAACTCCCCACTGAACTGATAATTCATATCGATACGGTCAACACCACCCAGGTGATTCTGGCTTTGCTGTTGAACGACCCGCCCTTTATCATCATACCAGAAAGCGGACTTTTGCCAGCCACCAAAAGCTTCATTGCCCAGCGTTCGGACACCTGTATACGTCAATAATCCCGTAGCATTATTTGAACTCCAGGGCGTTGATACAAAGGCTCCACTCGAATTGAAGCTAAAATCTGGATCGTTATACGTATCATAATAGTTTTCTGTCAAATGATCGAAAGCCTGCGGGGTGATCGAACTGGGGAAATTCTCATTGGTTATGGTCGAACCGGCAAAAAGGGTTCGAATATCCTCGGCGGTACCACCCTGCGACATACGCCCCGTTTCGGTTACCCGACTTAGTCCATCATAGCGGGTGTACCGCCACATTCCATCGGTCTTATCCTGCTGATCCTGGCTCATAACCAGTCGATCCTGGAAGTCATACACTAGCTCGGTCCATCCCGCCGACGGAATGTGTTTGCTAATCTGGCGTCCACGAGCATCGTATTTATAAACATAGCAGTTGTCCTTAAACTGGGGATTGGGTGTATTGACATCGCCTGTCGGTGAGCCACTCACATTTACATTGGAACCCGTATTAAGGCCATAGAAATACATTTCCCGTCCAGAATTACTACTAAACCAGTCATACAGTTTAGGAGGAATAACGGCGGCTAATCGTTCATAACTGTCATAGACATATACCGTCGTTTGCGTCTGGCCACCACCCAGTAATACATCTCGTCGAATCGTCCGCCCCTGAAGATCGGTGTACTCAATCGTCTGGTTATTCTGCTCATCGGTCAGCGTACGGGTAGCAATATCATTGGGGCCAAAATACTCCCAATTTGTCCCATCATTTTCTACATGGCCATAGATTACGTTCGAGAATAAATTTACCTTAAACCGGATGACATTGCTGGTGGTCCCGTTTCCCGCTACCCCGTACCGAATCTGCTGGGAACGCCCGGCACTGCGCCAGTTCTGTCCCGGTCCCCACTGCTGACTGGGCCGGTTAAGCGGAGAGGCTTCATAGACGGTTTGGCTATAGGGGTTTAAATCACTATAGAATGCCTGGCTACTAGCTTGTACAGTCGTTTGGAGTTGGATACCTCCTCCGCCAACGCTACTGGGCGTAGGCAAAAATGTCTGATCGGCCCGACCATAGGCATCATAGGTCGTTGCGGAGGTTACGATATCGTTCGGGCTTAAGGCATTATCACCCGCTCCTTTCACCTGAATAGTCTGAGTGGGCCGACCTAAGCCATCCAGATACGACACCGTAGCCGGAACACTCATATACCCACTGCTTAAAGTTACGGTTGTTTGAGCCGTACGGGGACTCTGCTCGACCACGTAGTTTTGATTGGCAGTCGGAACCACTTGTGCCAGCAACGGCGCGCTAATGAGTAGCCAAAGACTTACCCAGCTAACGCCACACCGGAGTTGCCAATTAACGAGAAAAGAGAATAAGTTCATGGTGCTGCGGTGGCGTAGTGGTAGGAGTATTGTTTGAGGACGTTATTATCCTTGTCTTTTACCGTGCTCAAGCGGCCAAAACTATCATAGACATAGTAGGTGCTTACTCCTTTTGGATCGGTAGTAGATGAGGGGCCTAGCAAAGGGCGTGCGTAATAAAAAGATGTAGTTTGCGCGGTTGATTGTCCGGCATTCAGGGTTTGCCGGGCGAGGGTCGAGAACAAGACCCCTCCCGAGGGCGTATACGAGTTATAGGCGAAAGTGGTTGATGACCCTTTGGTCACGGTATAACCATTCAGATTTCCGTTAGCATCATAGCTGTTCATCGTAACGCGCAGAACAAACTGGGGATCAATCGGGTAAGTACTCGTACTCGTTGAACTGTTATAGCGTTGATCCGATGATTGGAAAGAACTCGTGGTGGGCTCCAGCAAATACGTCTGGTAGGGCAACGCGGTCGTCAGTCCATTGAGCGTGACAGCCGTAAAAGAGGTCAGTTTTCCGGTCTTGTAATCGAGCGTGGTTGCTCCCTTTTCTTTTCGGTAGTTCACCGTCTCAACGGGTAGGTAGGCATTTCGCAGTTTCAGGGCTCGAATGCCGAGCAGCTCAGGACTGGTAGCGGTTTCAGGAATCGAATTGAAGTTCTGGGGATAGATTAACTGGGTACCCAGCGTTATACCTCCTTCTGCTTTAAGCCGAGTTTCTTTCGGCAAATAAAAGTTGGGGTAATAATCAGTCTCCGTGATTTTGAGGGTATATTTCCCCGAATTGTCATCGGCATAGGTGGAAACGCTACTACTAACGATTTTAGTGATGCCAGATACGAAATAATAGGTTTGGCCAGGAGTATACTGATCAACTACCCAAGTGCTACAATCACCACCGGTTTGAGTAGTGCCAATCTGCTTGAGTGACCGATTGACCAAAACCCCGGCAAAAGAAGCTGAATTACTAGTCCCATAGCTTGCATATGTGTTCTCCGTTTTGCTTCGTAGGTTACCTGCCACATCGGTTACTATTTCGCGAATAAGTTGCCCTCGGTCCCAGCTACGACTGGTTAAAAAGCCTTTACCTCCGCCAACCTGTAAAAAAGCATCTGAGGCTTGATCTCTAAATTCATAGACGGTCTTGCCGGTTGAATTACCATTTCCATCTTCGGTATACTCTGCTACCGTGGAATAGGTAACTGGGCTGCCTTCATCGGGTGAGAGCGGATAGGTTGGGGAGGAGGAAAATGTATAGGCCTTATACGTGAAATTTGGGGCGCCACTATTGGAATCATACTTTCTCAGCGACAACACTGACGTGGGAGCATTGGGATTGGTATTGACCATAGAACGATAAGTTCCTAGCCCAGACTCGGCAGTCCCGTATTTATAGGTTTTGGTTGTTGCCAGTTGGTTGGCGGATGTATAGCTGCGAATCTGTTTAATGCGTAAGCCACCCGCCAATTGATTAGCGCCATATTTGTTCGTTTCAAAGTCGAACTGGGTTGATCCGCCCGTTGGATACTGGATGGATTGAATTACCCAAGCCTTCATTAACGATTCGTTAGGTGCCCGGTTAGCATTGCCAATGGGCACCATCGTTACGCCTGTTGAGGGAGATTTGCAATCGATTCCATAACCTCCTTGAATAATGGGGATCAATGTTGAGCCAGCATTGCCATTATAATACCCCCAGTAATCTTTGGCATTCCCGGCTGCTGCGGGTAATGGAGTAGAGTTATAAGTTAGCGAATAAGAGCCTATGACAGTTGCCGCATCTGCCTGTACTAGGTTTACGCCATCCAAAAAGGTTACCGATGAACCATCTGTCCTCGTTTTATAGCTATACTGGAAGTCAAAACGTTTTGTCAATACATATTGGGACGTGTTTATATCATAGCTCAACAGGTCGATATAATCCAGTACAATACCGCCATCAGACCTAGTTGTTTTTTCGAGCACAAAGCTAATTTTACCACCCGGAAACTGAATTTGCGTCGGAAATCGCGCATCCACATGAACGCCCAGATTGCTTACTGAAGTCGTAGGGATACACGTTGTGACAGCGTTTGAGATATTGGTTTCCTGTAAGTTTCCCAGAACAACCGTGGAATAAACGATTTCAGGGGCCATTGGTAGCCCACTAACGGTCGTATACGTGTAGGTAGCGTGTTCAGAGGTATTCAAACTGACAATTTCACTTAAATACCAGGCGCTTGTAAAGCTATTAAACCCATAAGGCGTATTTTGATTAGTAGACGTGGCCTCTCCGTCTGCGAAATGGAATCGAGTACCACTCTGATCCGTTAGGGTAAACGAGCTTAGTCCACTCGAAGCACTCAGGCTTACCGGGTCAGGCGTTAACCCAACAAAGCCAGGTGCTTCGGGAGTCAAAATGAAGGTATTACTTCCTGATGGGGTACGATACGAAAACAAATCCCGTTGGCCATCTTTAATATTGTCAGCCAGGTTCATGGACGCATCCAGACCGGCTGAAGTTGGGCAACTAACCGAATAAGCTGGCGGTACAATTGTCTGAGTCAATACGCCATTACTTAATTCATCGGGTCGCCCTTGAACACTTCTAGTAATCAGGCCACCGGTTTGTAAACTCCAGCCTAGCCCAACCCAGGAAGCCAGATCATTGATTTTATTACCTGAAGAATGGTAGGTGAGTTTGATCGGTACGGTTAGGGCACCAACTTTAAATTCACAAAGCGGAATTTCAATGGTAGCCAGACCAGAATACATACTGACCGGGTACTCGCCATAACGTCCCAGCGCAGCTGCCGTTGGCGATTTAGGACTAAAGTTGGGGAACAGGTCAGACGTGGGAGCTTGGGCAGTAAGGGAAGCTAACGGAGCCGCAGTTGAATCCTGAGCCCTACTGACACTCCATAGTACTACCAGTGCCCCCAGGAGGGCAAGTCGAAAAATTGTCTGCATGGGGAAAGCAATTAGGGGTGCAAAGGAGCTTTAGGAGTGACTTTTCGGAGCTGCTGGCGCAATCGCTTGATCTCTTTCTCTTGTTGGATTGCGTGTAGGGTCAGTTCCTCGATTTTGGCCATCATGCTCGTCTGCATAGAGACTACGTCAATCCCCTGCTTAGCTATTTCTTTGGCAGAGGGAATACCGGGTAGGTGACCATTATGCTTGATGAAGCTCTCCACATTCGCCAGCGGCATTAATTTGTAAGAAGGCGCCAGCACATAATCCGCCCAGTTACCACTACTCTTGGAGGCAACTCGTAGCTTCTCCGTCAGAATACCTCCTTCAACGGCCAGATAATAGCCAGATGGCGTATTCATGGTGTAGGCCGAAGGCCCAATGGCTACATAATGGGGGAAGTGAACCAGTTTAGTGGGTACAGGTGTGGTTTGGGCAAACAGAGCACTAGTACCCAAAGCCAGTAGACAGGCAGGTAGAAGGAAACGCATAAAGGGATCAGTTGACGTAAATGGATGTTACTGCTCTGTAGTCAAAATGCATACCAACTTAATTCATAATCGTTACCTAGTTTTTATTTTAAATACCTTACATGTTCATAATTTCCTATAAAATACAACTTTAAGTCACTGAAGACACCGCTGTTGGCGTAGTGTAATTGGCTAATAAAAAAGGGGTTAGATTATATTTCGGTATTTAGTCTTGACCGTACTCAGAACATTCTCGATACAGATTGATATCCATTGAAACTTATTAAGCTTACCTAACAGATTTATTAAAAGGCGATTTGCTCATGATGCCAGCTCTTCTACTTCCTGGCTTAACGTTGGTTTGGCATTCTAATTGAGGCAATGGACAGGAAATCAGGCTGAGGGAACTGACAAAAAAAAGAGGCTTAGAAAGAGTCAAGGATTTAAACAAGAGAACGGAGGTTGAAGTAGATAACGCAAATAAGCTAAGCGAAAGGATATCGTTATCAATAATCGTCAAGGTCTGGCCTACTAATAGGTTTGTCATATGGCTTTTTAACTGGATGTTCGAGAATTAACAATACTTTGAATACCATACCTTTGACCATGAAATGAATCGACTTACGATAATAAACGCGCAACTGTAGCGACAATCAAAATACAAATTGACAGAAAAGTTGACGGATCTGAATTGGCTGATGGCACAACGCCTTAGTTGAACCCAAATAGTATTGGAAATAGAAACGTTACAATAACGGCCCATAAAGCATAAACGGGCAGGTAAATCGCGATGCTTTTTCCAACGCTGGGCAGGCTTTCTTTCTTCGAAACCACTCTAAACAGTTGCACAGCTACCAACAGTAGATTAATCAGAATCAGTATGTTACTCCCCAGAACGGCCACTCTGTTAGGTGTTATGCCCCAGGTTGAAATTCTGAACAAAATAGCCGAGAGCGCAATGCCGTTAACAACGATTGTAACAATAGACAGGAGAAAGAGAACCCAAATTTCCGGCAGACTTCGCACAGTCTTGCCCATTTCGGCAATTGAAAAGAAAATAATGGCCATCACGCCAATTAATAACCCATTGAACATCAGCAAAAACTCACGGTTATTGTACGGGTCTTTCCCCGAGTAAATGATGGCAACGAGATAAATAACCAGCATGACGAGCACCAGTGGACTAAAGAGCCGGGCAATTACCGGCGATACTTTACCGACTAGCTGCGGATTGGTCTGCGTAAGATACGTACCGACAATGGGAGCCGCCGGAAGGCCAAAAGCGACGATATTCTCGAAATAGAACGTTTTGATGTCAATACCAATCAGTTGGAAAAGGCCAACGGTTATACCGGTCATAATGAAACCGGCTATCAAAATGAGCCCTGTTATCACAACCAGATCACCATTGTAGCGCAAATAGCTGAGTCGCTTTTGATCATTGTTACTCACCTCGCCAACAAAGGCAAACCCAAGTATCGACCAGAGAAACACAGCTAAATGAATACACGATAAAACCAGCGTATCGCTCTTTTTATCATTGGGAAGAAAGTTGATGAATAAGGCCCCAACCAGGGTTAAGCCAACAAGAATAGAAAGCTTGCTGGCTGGCAATTTATTCTTCCAGGCAAAGAAGGCCGTTAGCGCTGGAAAAACGATAAAACCGATATTTCTGGAATAGAAAAGCTCCGGATCAATATTCAACATGGCGGGCAATTTGGCGATTAGGCCCGCCACCAATGCCGTAAGGATGATGAACCTTAGTTCACGACTTGAGCCCCAGTTTAGCTCATCTGTTTCGTAGCTTAGTCGTTCATGCCAGAAATCGGCAAGGGCGTTGCCTTTCAGTTCTGGATACAACGTACTGAATGCTCGCTTAAAGGGCGCTTTGCTGGTTCGGTACAGCTTTTCGAGTTGTCCCGGATCGTTTAGGCAGGCAATTATTTCGTCTTTCATGAGTTTGAATTTAGGGGTTATTGAATGCACTTTGAATTTCAAAGTGAGTGGATAAAAAAAAGAGAACTACGTTTACTCGCTAACGCCCTTAATTAACTTTTCCAGGGCATTCAAATGGTCACTAAAGGCTGTCCGGCCCAGTTCGGTAGCGGCATAGCTTGTGTTCGATTTCCGGTCAACAAATGACTTTTCTACTTGGATAAACTCTTCTTTTTCCAACGCTTTCAGGTGGCTGGCCAGATTGCCGTCGGTCACGTCCAGAAAGTCCTTCAGCGAATTGAAATCAAGCGTCTTGTTAACAGCCAGGGCCGCCATAATGCCAAGCTTGATTCTGCTTTCAAATGCCTTGTGTAAACCATTGATGGATATCTTCACCGCTCGTACCTGTAATGCATATAAACACCATACATACTATGGGCTACCCCAAACCCTAACGCCCAGCATAGCACTCCGTACTCGACAAAATAGGCGCTAAACAGCCCCAGCCCAATCTGGATGAATCCTAAGCTCCTGATTTCCTCATACGTAAACTGACTGGCGTTGTACAAAGCTATCCCATAAAATAACAGGGCAAATGGAGCCATCCAGCCAATCAATCCGTTAGCCATTACGATCAGGATCAGAAGCCCCCCAACAATGAGTGGCACCGACATATTGATCAAAAGCCGCTTCACCAGCGCATTCCAGAGCTTCTCCCCTCGTTTACTCGCCTTTCGGCTGGAAAGCAGAATGGCGGTACCGATAGCCAGAATCAGGACAACAAGGGCTAACAACACAATTTTCGGTAAGCTGGCCGCTTCACTCGCCGACTTGGTGTCGTAAATGAGCTGGTCTGGGTTAAAGTTAAAAACGGCATACGCGATATAGGCACCAGCCAACGCATACACGCCCGCCATAATACCCGCCCAACCAGCAAGCGAGAGAAATTTGGACGATCGCTCCATGATAGAACGTATCTGGGCTATATCCTGAACGTAATCTTGCTCTTCTTTCATTTAAAAGCACTTTGAAATTCAAAGTAATAATAGAAAAATCAGTTGTGCAAGCCTTATCCGAATTTATTTTGCTAGTAGTCAGCCAGGAACGAATATAGATATGGAACTAAGGGCGTAAAATTTCAGATTGAGCGACTCATCAATCCTGTTGCAAAGGCAAGGTAATTTCCGTAATGGTTCCTCCACCCGGACGTGGACGTAGCTGAAGTTGTCCGTGGTGCAAGGTAACGATTCGGTGCGCTAACGTCAGGCCAATACCGAACCCGCCAATTGTTTGTACATTAGAACCCCGTACCAGCGGCATGAAAACGCGCTCTTCTTCGCCCGGAGCCAGCCCGATGCCCCGGTCTTCGATCCGAATACGGGCTCGTTCTTCGGTATCCATTTCCAGACACAACGTAACAGGTTGCCCGTTCGAATATTTAGCGGCATTATCCAGCAGATTCAGCAAGGCAGTTTTGAATAAATAGGCATTCCCGAAAATCTTGACTGGCGTGGCCTGTTCGAGAATACCATCGCTCAACTGAACGGATAACGATTGTCCCTCCCGCTGTTGACCGATGGTATCGGCCGCATCCAGCACAATGTCAACCAGTTCGAGGGGTTGCCGATCTAGCTGGGCATCGACGCCATCGATTCGGGCCAGTTGTAACAAGCCATTGGCCAATGCCGTTAGTTTATCCAACTCCGTTACAGCTTGTGTCATGCCCCGTTTAAGACTATCGACGTCTGTGTCGTAGAGCATCGATGTTTCCAGCCAGCCTTTGATGGTTGTCAGTGGCGTTCGAAGTTCGTGCGAAGCTTGGGCAATAAACGAGCGTTGATTATCGACCAGGCGCTCCTGACGGGTCAGTAAGTCATTAAACGCCTGCGCCAATACGCCCACTTCGTCCTGCATATTATCGGCCCGTAACCGAAACGGCAGCGTACTGGCTTCGGGGGTGTTAATTTGATCAATCAGGCTATTAAGCGGTTTAAGCGCCTGACGGGAGAAAAAATAACCGAGCAAAATAACCAGACCAATGGACACCGCATTACCCACGATAAACAGATCGCGCAACTCTCGCTGGCGTTGATACCCGTCCTGATCATAAGCGGTAACGATGGCCACAAATTCTTTCCCATCTGGCGAGGGCGATAAGCCAGCATAGGTCAAGGCGACGCCATCTTTTGGGTAAATATGTCCCTTGCTCTCATACTGAAAATGCACCATGCGTTCCCGGCGAACCCGTTTTCGAAACGCAGGCCCCGATACGAAATCATTGGCCTGTTGGCTTTTATAGATGAGGCTATCGGTCGGCGAATAGACAAATTCGACCTGCTCGGGCATGGAGGTTATAACACTGCCTGCCACGGCTCCTTTCAGGGTTAATAACTGCTCTGTTACGCGGGCTTTCCGTTCAAGTCGATCTTCAATGGAACGTTGCCGGAAACTGGTGTACGTGCTATACACATAGACCGAAAAAACCAATAGAATTGTGGCCACCAGCGATGAAAACCACAGAATCAGTTTGTGCTTGATCTGCATAGTCAGCCCCGTAAAACGTAGCCCATGCCTACTACTGTGTGCAACAGTTTCGGGCTAAAATCTTTGTCGATCTTTTTGCGTAAGTAATTGACATACACATCAATCACATTGGTATTGGTATCAAAATGCAAATCCCACACTTTCTCCGCAATATCGACCCGGCTCACGGTTCGCCCCTGATTAATCATCAGGTATTCCAGTAAGGCGTACTCGCGGGCGGTCAGCTCAATTCGTTGTCCGGCTCGGGTAACACAGTGGGCTTCGGTGTCCAGTTCCAGATCGGCCACGCGCAAAACGCGCTTGAGTCCTGTGTAGTCGCTGTTCCGTCGGGCCAGGGCTTTAATGCGCAGCATCAGTTCCCGAAACTGAAAGGGCTTTACCAGGTAATCGTCAGCCCCTGCTCCAAATCCACTTTCTTTATCGGGCAAACTATCCAGCGCGGTCAACAGCATCACTGGTTGCCGGGGCGATTCCTGTTTGATGTGTCGGCACAAATCGAATCCATTGATTTTCGGCAGATTAACGTCCAGCACCATCACATCGTAGGTATTATTATCGGCCAGACGCTGCCCCATCAACCCATCGTAGGCAAGGTCTATCTCATAACCTTCACTCTCCACACCTTTGCGAATAAACGACGCCAGACTTACTTCGTCTTCAACCAGTAATATCTTCATATTTTCGAGAAGCTACCTGCAAGTATACTGCGCCAAACGCGATTGTGTTTGATTAGGATCATTTTTCCCGATCAGTTCTTTATCGTATCCTCGTTCTGTGTCCTCACCTAGAGTATATACACAGCTCAGGTCTAGTCGAATCAGCCCGGTAAGGGCGTCCTGTCAATAGATATTGTCGCTTAGTATGAACCTGAAGCGCCGTAGGTGCGACCTAATTAGGTCCATATAGGTCGCACCTACGGCGCTTCAGGTTATGCTCAATCCTGTGTTTTCTATTAACAGGCCACTCCTAACGGAGTTTTAAACATCTTGAAAAGATGTGTATATACAGTAGACCTACACACAGACCGAGGATGTGGTGTCGGTTTCCCAAAACCGACACCACATCAATCACGTCAACGCACTCCTATTGGTGTTATTGAATTTTCCTTAGAAAGCCCTTTGTTTGAACGAACAGCCCGAATCCCTTATCTTTCAGCATGCAGCACCAGGAATTTGACGCTCCACCAGCATTACAGGATACCATAAAGTGCTTTTGGTACAACCGACGGGATTCAGGCGAATTGAAATTTGATTTTGAGGTCCAACCGGATGGCTATGCCGAAATCATTTTTTACTTTGGAAGTCTACATTTTATGTCTAATGATGGAACCCTGCAACCATTGCCATCTCCGTTTTTGATCGGGCTCCTCAATCAGCCAGCGGTCTTTTACACCGAAAACCGCTTAGAGATTATTGGAGTCCGATGCTTTCCCTGGACAGTATTCGATTTACTCGGGCTGCCATCTGCTAAAGTTAGCCTTCACCTATTTGAGCATCCGATTGCTCAGCTTCAACCGGGTTTAGCGGAGTCGATTCAGGCGGGTAAGATAGCCGAAGCGCTGGATCAGGTGAAGCAGTATTTTCTACAGGCAAGAATGGGCGTTTCCACAGACAGTATGCTATTCAAAGCCGGAGCGGCTATGCGGGCAGCCAGCGGCAATATGCCCGTAAGTCAGGTGGCTGAGGCTGCGCACGCAACGGTTCGAACGTTGGAACGGAAGTTTAAGCAATCGTCGGGTCATACGGTCAAAGACGTGTCGGGACTGATGCGTTTTGAGCAGGTACGAAACCACTTATGGCTGCACCCCGATGCCAACTTAGCCGGTTTAGCGCATGAGATGGGCTACACCGATCAGGCTCACCTCAGCAAAGAATTCAAACGGTATAGTGGTGCTACCCCAGCAGCATTTGCCCGAAAAGCCAGGCAAGGCAAACAGCTTGTTAGCGCCGATTTTGTCGCATTTATACAAGCCTAACCCAGGGGTGTTCCAGAATTTTGCGTCGTAATCATGCTAAACGCAATTTTTATGAAAACCCCACTAAACAACAAACTATCCGAACCCAATCAACCTACTTACGACGTAATCATTTCTGGTGCAGGCCCTGTTGGGCTATTTCTTGCTTGTGAACTGGCTCTGGCCAACTGTTCGGTTCTCATCCTGGAAAAAACGGAGAACCCCAACTCACCCCTAAAACAACTCCCCTTCGGCATACGTGGGCTCTCGGCGCCAACTATTGAATCACTTTACCGTCGTGGGTTACTCGATCAACTTGAGATACACAAACGGCTTAAAAATCCCCATCAACATGCCGGGCAAGGAGCCCGTCGTCAGGTAGGGCACTTTGCGGGCATTCCCTTTCATGAGGGTGATATAGATACATCTCAGTGGACGGATCGCCTGCCCAGCTCGACCGACACCAGTTTGATTTCGGAAATAGCGGAGCTTGAAACGATTCTAGCTCACCGGGCAGCAACGCTGGGAGTAGACATCCAGCGTGGGCTTGGCGTTACGGGCTTTCATCAAACCGACGAAACGGTAACTGTTTTGGCAGGCGATCAATCGTTTCGGACTAAATGGCTCGTGGGCTGCGATGGAAGCCGGAGTGTTGTTCGGAAGGCGGGACGCTTTGACTTCGCGGGGACGGAGCCGGAATTTACGGGCTATACGACGCTAGTCGACATTGCTGATCCGGAGAAATTAAAACCGGGCCGGAACATGACCCCAACGGGCATGTATTTACAATCTCAGCCGGGTTATCTCATGATTCAGGATTTTGATGGTGGAGCTTTTCATGGCTCAGAGCAGCCAATCACGCGTGAACACGTGCAGGAGGTACTACGTCGCGTTTCGAACACCGACGTTACGGTCACCGCCCTGCATACAGCCACCACCTGGACCGATCGGGCAAGGCAGGCTACAACCTATCGTAATGGCCGAGTCCTTTTGGCGGGTGATGCGGCCCACATTCACGCGCCGTTGGGAGGTCAGGGCCTCAATCTTGGGCTGGGCGATGCCATGAACCTGGGCTGGAAGCTCGCTGCCACTATCCACACTAAAGCGCCCGAAGGCTTGCTGGACAGTTACTTTACTGAACGACATCCCATTGGCGCACAGGTTCTGGATTGGTCGCGGGCTCAGGTTGCGATCATGAACTTAAGCCCGCAAGCCCGTGCGCTCAATGCTATTTTCCGCGACCTTCTGAATACGCGTGATGGCGCTACCTACTTTGCAGGACGGGTGTGGGGCATTTTCACGCACTACGACCTCGGTGATGCCCACCCGCTGGTAGGCCATAGCGTTCCTAATTTTGCGTTCGACGATGGTACGACGATTGGTGAACACATGCACGATGGTCAGGGTGTATTGCTTGATTTTGGCCCGAATGATTCCCTCAAAACCTGGGCAAGTGAATACCACGGGCAAATCAAGTATGTTTCAGGCCGGGCGAACGAACAGTTAGGTTTGAGTGCTGTTCTGATACGTCCGGATGGCATTATCGCCTGGGCTTCTGATAGCGATCCTGATTTCAGTGAACTCTCGAAAGCGGCTGTTCGCTGGTTTGTTCGGTAAACAGAACATGGATTATGAATCATTCGCCCCTGTCTAGAATAACCTATTGACGTTGAGAATCGGGCAATTCATCCTGTAGGGATAAAACAGCGCAGCGTCGCCGGGCCGCCGGTGCGGTAGAAAAAGTAATTTCACGATCCATTTGGCGTGCCGTAGGTACGCGATCTATAATCAGTTGCGTACCTACGGCACGCTGGAGAAAGACTACTGCCTTTTAACTTAGCTACCGACGCTACGCTGGTAAGCCCCTAACGGGGCAAAATCAGCAAGCGGTGCCACGATGTAAATAACCGTGGCACCGCTTGCTGATAATTTTCATTACCGCCAGCCCCCGCCCAGCGATCGATAAACCTCAACCATCGCGCCTAACCGTTGTCGTTTGATATCGGCCAACGCCAATTCTGCCTGAAGCGCGTTGCTTTGTGCGGTGATCACTTCCAGATAGGTGGCCATTCCGCTCTTAAACAGAAGTTTAGCATTATTGATAGCGCCTTGTAAGGTCTGGGCACGGGTTCGGGCAATCCGTTCCTGTTCATGCAATTTTTCATTTCGGACTAAGGCATTCGACACTTCCTTCACGGCATTATTCAAACTCTGTCGAAACTGAATTTGCGCCGATTCGCGCTGAATCTGAGCCACTTCGAGCTGTGTTTTGAGTTGTCCACGCTGAAAAATAGGCTGTACCAAACCAGCCGCCAGATTATAAAACAAGGAATTCGGTAAGGCAAACCAGTTACCAGCCTGAAAAGAGTTCAAACCAACACTTCCCGTTATGGTCAACGCAGGATACCGATTAGCTTCGGCCACGCCCGCACGTGCATTGGCTGCCACCAGCACCAGCTCACTTGCCCGTACATCGGGCCGGTTAGCCAGCAATTGGGCGGGCACACCCGTAAGCAACGTGTCGGCAACGGGGTACGTGGAGAGTCGGTTGCTACGGGCAATCGCTCCCGGCCAGTCACCCAGTAATTGCCGGATACCATTCTGTTCGATGACCAGCGCCTGTTCCAGTTGAGAACGTAACAAATCGGCATTCTGACGTTGCGCTTCGGCTTGTTGAACAGCCAGTTCTGTCACATCGCCCGACTGTTTCTGAAACCGGACCAGCCGCACAATAGAGTCACCTAAGGCTACATTCCGTTTGGCAATATCCAGTTGGGCATCGAGCAACAAGACATTAAAATAACTCGTTGCCACGTTAGAAACCAGATTTGTTCGAACAGCTTTGGCGGCTTCATCGGCCTGGAGAAACGTGGCCAGTGTAGCCTCATTCTGCCGACGGATACGCCCCCAGATGTCCACCTCCCAGGAGAGTGACAGGTTTGCCGAATAATCTTCCAGATGTCGGGTACCGATGAAGTTTTCCAGACTCAACCCATTCAAACTATTGCGGGAAGGCGTCACGGTTGAAGCCGCCATTTGTGCATTCACAGCGGGCAATAGTGCATAGCGCGTCTGCCGAACATAGGCCTGATTTTCCTCAATCCGTTTGATGGCTACCTGCAAATCGAAGTTATTCGCCAGCGCCGTTCCAATCAGATTCTGCAATTCGGTATCCCGAAAAAACTGCCGCCACGGAACTTGCGCTACGTTGAGTGTATCCGTTCCATTACGTTGACTGAACTGCTCAGGCATCTGCACCGTTGGGCGCTGATAGTTTTGTCCAACTTTACAACCTGAAACTAATAGGATAAGTGAAAGTATGCCTAGCGAAAGGCGAGACGACAAAAAATAAGGTCCTGACATGATTAATTACGCGTTATCGGATTGCTGGCAAACGCTTCTTCGGCCAGTGCTTTCCGTTCTTCAGCGGTTTTGGGCCGCTTGATTTTCTCCTGAATTCCCTGAAAAATGACAAATAGCACTGGAACGATGAACAGCCCCAGCAGTACGCCGGTCAGCATACCACCTGCCGTACCGATACTAATCGAGTGATTCCCTTTGGCCGATGCTCCCGTAGCGCTCATGAGCGGCACCAACCCCACAATGAAGGCAAACGACGTCATCAGAATTGGGCGAAGTCGCAGTTTGGCCGCGTCTAAGGCCGACGCCAGCAGTCCCATACCCGCCTGTCGTCGCTGAATGGCGAACTCGACAATCAGGATGGCGTTCTTAGCCAGCAAGCCGATGAGCATGATCAGTCCGACCTGCACGTAGATGTTATTGTCGATGCCCGCCAGATTGATGAACAGAAAAACGCCCAGAATCCCTGTGGGAATAGACAATAGTACTGCCCACGGCAATACGTAACTTTCGTATTGAGCCGACAACAGGAAGTACACAAATACCAGACTAAGGGCGAAAATCAGACTCGACTGACTACCAGCCGCGATCTCTTCCCGCGTCATGCCGGTCCATTCGTAAGTGTAGCCAACAGGCAGTTTTTTCTTGGCCACTTCCTCTACTGCCCGGATGGCGTCGCCCGTACTATAACCCGGTTTGGCTTGACCGTTAATGGCTACCGACGTAAAGAGGTTATTACGCGTGATGGCTTCCGGTCCGTAGACGCGTTTCAACGAAACGAACGTCGTTATCGGCACCATTTGACCCGTCGCATTTTTGACGTAAATGCTCTTTAGCGATTCGGAGTCAGCCCGATACGGCGCGTCGGCCTGGGCAATCACGCGGTAGAATTTACCGAAGCGGTTGAAGTCCGATGCAAACGTACTGCCGTAATAGACCTGCATCGTTTGCAGAATATCGCTGGTCGAAACGCCGAGTTGCTTCGCTTTTTTCACGTCCAGCTCCAGCTCAAACTGAGGTGTTTCGGTATCGAAGGTCGTAAAGGCAGCTGCAATTTCTGGGCGTTTCTGTAGCTCTTCAATCAGGGTGTTCGCTGTGGCACTCAGTTTATCAAGCTTTCCACCCGTCCGATCCTGCAACAGCAATTCGAACCCATCGACGTTACTGAATCCCGGAACGGTTGGCATCGTAAATACATCAACCCGTCCTTCTTCAACGCCAGCTACCTGCTTACTAACCGAATCGACCACCTGTTGCAGGTCTTTCACAGCCCCCCGATCAGCATATGGTTTCATCTTGACAAAACCAGCCGCATAAGACGGACTCGATGAATTGGCAATCATGTTGAACCCGCTGATTTCGATATGCTGCTCAACAGCCTGGGTTTTGTGCAGAATGCCTTCAATCTTATCGGCTACTTTCTGAGTACGCTTCAACGACGCACCTGCTGGAAGTTTCAGCGAATAGGCGATAAAGCCCTGATCCTCTGACGGAATAAAGCCCGTTGGCGTCGTGCGCATCAGAAAAACCGTGACAGCCGTGACCAACGCCAGCCCACTCAACCCAACCCATTTGTTGCGAATCAGGAATCGAAGGCTTCCCACATACTTGTTCGTCAGCGAAGTAAAGCCCGCATTAAACGCATCGAAGAAACGATTCAGAAAACCTTTCTTCGCGTGGGCCTTATCTGCCGGTCCGCCGTCGTGATGCGGATTTTTCAACAACAACGCACAAAGGGCCGGACTCAGCGTCAATGCGTTAACCGCCGAAATCAGGATGGCAATGGCCAGCGTGAACGCGAACTGTTGGTAGAAAACCCCCGCCGGACCGTTCATGAACCCTACTGGCACGAACACAGCCGCCATGACCAACGTAATGGAAATGATAGCGCCTGAAATTTCCTGCATGGACTGGATCGTCGCCGACCGCGCCGACTGTCGACTTTTCTCCATCTTGGCGTGAACAGCTTCGACCACCACAATGGCATCGTCGACGACAATCCCGATGGCCAATACGAGCGCGAAAAGCGTTAATAGATTGATCGTAAAGCCGAACAACTGCATGAAAAAGAATGTACCGATAATGGCAACGGGAACCGCAATGGCCGGAATGAGCGTAGAGCGGAAGTCCTGTAAAAACAGGAATACCACGATAAATACCAGAATAAAGGCTTCGATCAGTGTGTGGGTAACCTGGTCGATGGATTCATCGAGGAAGGTTTTGGTGCTGTAGCCGATGGTGTAATTAATGCCCTTCGGAAACGCCCCTTTGGCCTTATCCATAATCGACAGAATGGCCACCTGAATGTCGTTGGCATTCGAGCCCGCCATCTGGTTAACCGCAATTCCAACGCTGGGCCGACCGTTTACGCGAGTGTCGCCACTGTAGGTAAACGAACCAAACTCAATCCGCGCTACGTCCTTGAGCTGAATGGTTGAGCCGTCGGTATTGGCTTTCAGAATGATGTTTTCGTATTGCTCCGGCTGGTTGAGTTTGCCCTTGTATTTGATCACGTACTCAAACGCTTCCTGACTTTTCTCCCCAATTTTACCGGGTGCCGCTTCCAGATTCTGCTCACGAATCGCATTCATTACCTCCTGCGGGGACAGGCCCAGTGCTACCAGTCGATCCGGTTTCAGCCAGATTCGCATCGAGTAATCCTTTACACCAAAGACCATCACCTGCCCTACCCCATTCACCCGCTGCAACTCTGGAATCAGGTTGATTTTGGCGTAGTTCTGCAAAAAGGTTTCGTCATACACATCCTCATCGCTGTTCAGGTTGAGGATCATGATCATACTGTTCTGCTGTTTCTGTGTCGAAATCCCCGCCTGAACCACTTCGGTAGGCAACAGGCTTGTTGCTTTGGCAACCCGGTTCTGTACATTCACAGCGGCTAGATCAGGGTTGGTGCCGAGTTTGAAATAAATATTGATCGCCACCGACCCATCGTTGCCCGACGAGGAAGTCATGTAGGTCATATTTTCGACCCCGTTAATGGCTTCTTCGAGTGGCGTGGCTACCGAACGAGCCACCACCTCAGCGTTGGCGCCGGGGTACGATGCCGCAACCTGCACGCTGGGCGGAGCAATTTCGGGAAACTGCGTAACGGGCAGCGAAACCAGTGAAATGACACCCAGAATAACCAGCAGGATAGAAATAACCGTGGCGAGTACCGGGCGTTCGATGAATACTTTAAACATAAAATAATCAGAAGCGTCTCAAGCCAGTAAGCAGGGTTGAAACGATGAATACAGACTAAAAATCTTATTGCACAGAAGAAACCGTCAGGCTATCGGCGGCAATCAGTCGCGGAGTAATTACGTCGCCGTCGCGGAGTCGGTCGAGGCCTTCCCGAACGATGCGTTCGCCCGGTTGAATACCCTTCGTGATCAGGTAAAAGTTGCCGCTCTTACCTGCAATCTGAAGCGGCCTGCTCACCACTTTATTGCTGTCGGCCAGGGCATAGACGAATACACGATCCTGCCGTTCGAACGTAGCTTCCTGCGGAACGACCACTGCCGACGGGTGTGCTTCAGGAATCCGCACGCGTCCGGTAATCCCGGAGCGTAAAAGCCCCTGCGCATTCGGAAAAACGGCGCGGAAGCTGATAGAGCCCATCGTTTTATCGAATTGCCCCGACACCAGTTCAATCCGGCCTTTCTGGACATAGGCTTTTCCATCGGCCAGCACTAAATCGACGGGAGGTAGTTTTTTGATTTTATCAGCGATACTATTGCCCGATGACTGCTCCGTGAAATGCAGGAAATCGACTTCACTCATCGAGAAGTAGGCAAATACCTCATGTACATCCGAAAGCGTCGTCAAGGGTTGAAGTTCGGTACGACCAACCAGACTCCCCACCTTGTAGGGCAATCGACCAATAAACCCGCTTGCCGGAGCCGTGATAAGCGTCCGGTTCAGATTAACGTTGGCATTTCCTACGATTGAACGCGCCTGTTCGACGTTAGCTTTGGCAGCCGCGTAAGCCGATTGAGCTGCTTTCAACTGCACATCCGAAACGACGTTATTTTCGACCAACGGCGTCAGTCGGGCAACCTCCAGCGCGGCCTTATCCAAATTGGCTTTTGCTCCCAACAGACTGGCACTGGCGTTACCGACCTGCTCCTGATAGGTACGCGTATCGATGCGAAATAAGGGTTGCCCTTTACGAACAGCAGCCCCTTCATCGACATAAATTTTTTCCAGATAGCCTTCCACCTGTGGCCGAATATCGACGTTGACCCGGCCTTCCAGCGTGGCCGGAAACTCCTGATAGGTCGTAACAGAGGCCGTTTTGACCTGAACAACGGGCAACGTGGGAACTTCGGTAGCAGTTGTGGTTTCGTTGGTTGATGAAGTGCAGCCAAAGTGACTCAGTATGAGAAAAAAGGCCAAAGAAAGCGTACCTGACTTGTATGCGGTATTGACGAATAACATGAGGTTGTAACAACAGTAGTTAAAAAGGAACAGCAATTCGGGCCGTTCTATTCCGGCTTCATTAAAAATTAATTAAAAATAAACACGGCAATCCTATTTGAAAGCTGGACCGTTCCTACACGAATAAAAGCCGAAAGTGCGTTACAAAGTACGTTTTGGAGATTCGCCCAATTCTTAAAAAAATGATAAACATAGCCTTTTTGATGACGTATTGAGTTGGTCATTTTAGGTTGGAAAGTAGGAATACATTGGGTTGCTTTGCAGAGATTTTGAGAAAACTATGCATGTACCAAACTGGATTGGCGAGCGAAAAGCGTGGGTACGAGAGAGCCTGTTCTTTATTGTATTGTTTGTGCTCATGTCGCTCAACGCCTGGAACCGCCTGACTACCTGGGACGATTTTTGGCGGGCGCTCGTCAATTTTCTAATTCTATACAGCCAAGCGCAGTTTCACCGCTTTTTTCTCTTTCCGTTGCTGTTTAGCCAGCATATCAAGCGCTACGTAATCCTGACGAGTATTGCGCTATTGGTAGGCAGCCTGGTTGTGTATTGGGCTGATTTCTGGATATGTCCCGAGTTTTTCAGTACCCACGACTGGCGGGAAATGGGTCTTTTCCACCTGGCAACCTGCACGGTCAGTCTGATTGCGATCATGGCACTTTTTCTGATCCGGCGCTTTTATGAACAGCAGGAAAAGCAGAATGCCGATCAACTGCTGCTTCAGGAAGTACAAATGAAGTTCCTACACGCTCAGCTTAATCCGCATTTCTTTTTTAACACACTCAACAATCTGTACGGCATCAGCCTGCATCAACCTAACCGGATGCCTAATCTGATCATGCAACTCTCGAAGCTGATGCGGTACCAGGTTGATAGTAGTCGTCGGTCGTGGGTACTTCTCCAGCAGGAAATCGAGTTTATTACTAGCTACGTAACGCTGGAGCAGGAACGCGTGGGCAATCGATGCCAGATCGAGTATAGTTATCCAACCGATCCCTGCGTCCTGCAAGGCTACCAGTTAGCTCCGCTACTTCTCATCCCGTTGGTTGAGAATGCGTTTAAACACGGCACGAGTGATATTCAGGGATGCTTTGTTTACATTTCGCTGACGCTGGACGGTGATGCGTTAACCCTACGCATTGAAAACTCTATGCCTGGCCACAAGGTCCCTGTTTCTTCAACAGGTTTAGGCTTACAGAATACACGCCAGCGACTGGAAATTCTGTATTCTGGCAAACACCAGCTCCGGGTTGATCAATCTGCGGGCTTGTATAAAACCGAATTGGTTGTTCAGTTAACGCCTTTACACCATGCCCAACCCCTTGCGGTGCCTGCTTATTGATGATGAAGTAGCCGCTCATTACGTACTACAACATTACATTGAGCAGGTAGATCGACTGGAACTGGTTGGCGATTGTTATCATGCCCTGGAAGCCATCAATTTTCTGCATCGCCAACCCGTCGATCTGTTATTTCTGGACATCAACATGCCCCAAATGAACGGGCTTCAGATGCTGGAAACGCTCACTCATCCGCCCAAGGTTATTCTGACAACGGCCTATTCGGAGTTTGCTTTGGAAAGCTACAATTACAACGTAGTCGATTATCTATTAAAGCCTATTGAGTTTGCTCGGTTCCTGAAAGCTATTGATAAAGTGGTGGTTGCGCAACCTGAAGAAGAAACTCCGCGAGTAACTTTAGCGCCTTCAGCCAGCACATCGTTCGTGGTCAAAGTCGATGGCGATTGGGTTCGGATTGCCTACGAGGATTTACTGTACGGACAGAGCTGGGGGAATTACGTGAAGCTATTTACAAGCCAGCAGGTTTACCTGACTTCCATGACCATGACGGAACTGGAACAGCGACTTCCCTCCGACCAATTTATCCGAATTCACAAATCGTATCTGGTCGCATTGGCTAAAATCAAACGACTGAGTGGCAACGAAGTCTTTATAGACGAAGCTCCCCTGCCTATTGGGTCCACTTATCGCCGGGAATTGGTCGAGCGGTTACGGTAATCATTGATAGGTAATCGGGTTATCGCCGGTCGAGGCCGCCCAAGCGGTAGTACTCCGGCGTATAACCCGATGCCTAATCTTCCCCTCCCTGCCAAATTTAGTAGCAACACAACAGCCTTATTTAACGTGAATAATGGATAAATTCTGAAATTATTTACTGATTATCACCCAATTATAATATTGTTTTTTGTCATCCCGACGCCAGGAGGGATCTTCGGTAAATAACCAGTTGCCGAAGATCCCTCCTGGCGTCGGGATGACAAAAAACTAGTATAATTCTATTCGTAAATCCTCCATAATTCACGTTATTTAGATTCAATCTTATTAATTTGCAGCCCGTTTAGGCCTAAGAACGGCTTAAATGCATTGAATCAGCCTTTCAACTCGAATATATTCGCATGAAGAAATTAGTTATCGCCATTTTGGTGGGTGTTTCGTTGTCTGCCCAAGCCCAGAAAAATGTGCTGCTTGACCAATCGTTCTGGCAAAACAAGCCGGATGCCAACCAGGTTAAAGCCGAAGTAGAGAAAGGGAATAGTCCTTCTCAATTCAACCCAAATAGCTTTGACCCCGTTGTGCTGGCCATCAACGCTCAGGCGCCCAACGAGACTATTAAATACTTATTGTCGCAACCCGGAAACGATGTTGCCAAGCTTACCCACGACGGTCGTATCTACCTGCACTGGGCAGCTTTACGGGGCAATGTGGAGATTATGGAATACCTGATCGCCAAAGGCTCCAAAGCGAACCTGGTAGACAGTCACGGGGCTACTCCGCTGAATTTTGCCGCCGGGAGCGGTCAACCCAATACGCAGGTATATGACTTATGTCTGCAAAATGGAGCCAATCTAAAAAAAGACCTGAATCATGAGGGTGCTAACGCGCTGTTGCTCGCGATTGCCAACGACAAAGACCTCAAACTAACGGACTATTTTGTCTCGAAAGGACTGGATTTGAAAAGCACGGATGCCGCTGGAAACAACGCTTTTAGCTATGCAGCCCGAAGCGGCAATATCAACACCCTCAAAGCGCTTCAACAACGGGGCGTACCCGTGAATGCAACGGCTATGATTATGGCCAGTCAGGGTGGACGTCAGGGAGTTGCCCCGATCGAAGTGTTTCAGTACCTCGAAAGCCTGGGTATCAAACCGACTGTCACCAGCAAGAGTGGCGAAAATGTACTGCACGCCATTGCCCGTAGACCCAAGCAGAATGAGCTTATCCAGTATTTTCTGGATAAAGGTGTCGATGTCAATCAGGCCGACGAAGACGGAAATACAGTATTTATGAATGCGGCCGCTTCCAATCGGGATATTGCGGTGCTGGAGTTGTTACAACCCAAGGTAAAAAACATCAATCAGGGCAATCAAAAAGGCACCACGGCTCTGGCGATGGCGGTTCAAAGTAACTCGCCCGAAGTTGTGGGTTATCTACTGAGCAAAGGCGCCGACGTTGCGGTAACCGATAAAAAAGGCGACAACGTTGTTGCTTATCTGGTGCAATCTTACCGACCCAACAGTGGACCCCAGGCAGGAGCTGATTTTGATGCCAAACTAAAAGAGCTTCAGGGCAAAGGACTGGATATTAAAGCGCCCCAACAAAACGGGAATACCCTTTACCATTTGGCCGTCGCCAAAAATGACCTTCCGTTAGTACAACGGCTGGCACCCCTTCAGATTGATGTGAATAGCAAAAACAAAGAAGGTCTGACCGCCCTACACAGAGCAGCAATGATTTCGAAAGATGATGCCCTGCTGAAATATCTGCTGTCGATTGGCGCAAAGAAAGACATTTCGACCAACTTTAAAGAGACTGCTTTCGATCTGGCGAGCGAGAATGAATCGCTAACGAAAAACAATATATCTGTTAACTTCCTGAAATAAGACGATGTCCTGTTTATATAAAATTGGCGTATTGGCACTGGCCCTTACCCTGGCTAAGCCATCCGCATCGGTAGCGCAACAAGCTGGCACCGTGAAGTATAAGTGCATGATCCAGATGACCAACTACATGGGCGAAGGCGCTTATATCGTGGTATCGCTCATCAATGGGAAAGGCGGGTACGACAAAACCTTGTACGTGCTCGGTTCTAATAAAAAATGGTATCCCGACATAAAAGAATGGTATAAGGCTTACGCCAAGAAAAAAACCGACATCAGCGCCATAACTGGAGCCTCAGTGGCGGGCGGTGACCGGAGCGTTACCGTACTGGAACTCGAAAGCGCGAAAATTGACAAGGATTACAAGCTACGGTTTGAAAGTGGTGTGGAAGACAAACCTTACTACGTAAAAGACCTGGAAATTCCGCTCACAACGGAGGCTCTTTCGGCCAAGAGTGAAGGAACGGGCTACATTCGCTACGTGCGTTTCAGCCCTAATGCGAGCAATTGAGACGATGGTAATGGATAATGTAAAATGAATTATGGTCAATCAATGACTGTTCGTTATTCATTTTACATTATTCATTAATCCCCCACGTTGCCCTACTTAACAGCAACCTGATTTATGACCATTTCTGTTTGGAGATACAGCCACTTAGCCCTGGCTGTATCTTCTTTTCTTTTATTGACACTAGCCTCGATTACAGGTATTATTCTGGCCTTCGAACCTATATCGCAGAAACTTCAACCGTATCGTGTCGACAATTTCAATCAACTTACGCTGGCGCAAACCCTGCCGGTTCTCAAAAAAAGTTATCCCGAAATCAGTGAGTTGAGTATCGATGCCAACCAGTTTGTACAGATCAAGGGTAGTGATGCCGACGGCAAAAACCTGACGGTTTACGTTGATCCGCAAACGGGCAAATCGCTGGGCGTACCGACTAAACAGAGTGAATTTTTCGAGTGGGTCACGGCGCTGCATCGTTCGTTATTTCTGCACGAAGCGGGTCGATTTTTTATCGGATTAACGGCGTTTCTATTACTGCTTATTACGGTTTCCGGCACCATGCTGATTATTCAGCGACAGCGGGGTATCAAACGGTTCTTCACCCGCATTGTGCGCGACAATTTTGCCCAGTATTACCACGTTGTATTAGGTCGCCTGTCGTTGATTCCAATTTTCATTATTGCCTTATCGGGCACCTATCTTTCGCTAGCCCGGTTCGACTTAATCGGAACGAAAAAGATTTCTACCAACATTGATTTCGATGCCATCCAATCAAAGCCAGCACGAAAACTGGCCGATTTTGACGTGTTTAAGAACACGCGATTGGCCGATGTTCAAAGCATTGAATTTCCATTTTCAGAAGACCCCGAAGAGTTTTACACGTTGAAACTCAACGACCGTGAGCTGACCGTCAATCAGATTACCGGCGATATTCTCAGCGAGACTAAGTACCCAATGACCGTCTTGCTCACTAACCTGAGTCTGGATTTACACACCGGTCGAGGGAGTAGCATTTGGGCTATTATTCTGGCCATTGCCTCCGGCAACATCCTCTTTTTCATTTATTCTGGCTTTGCAATCACCTGGAAACGGCTGGCTAATCGCGTCAGGAACAAGTACACCGCCAACGAGAGCCGATTTATTATTCTGGTGGGTTCTGAGAATGGCAGTACGTACCGATTTGCCCAGATCATTCATCAGCAGTTACTTAAACAGGGCGAGAAATCGTTCCTGACCGAACTCAACAACTACACGCTGTATCCAAACGCCGATCATTTAATTGTACTGACGGCTACCTACGGACTCGGTGATGCCCCGACCAATGCCCAGAAATTAACGGCATTGATTGAAAAATACTCTCAGAAACAGCCAGTCCGTTATTCGGTGCTGGGCTTTGGGTCGCATGCCTATCCCGATTTCTGCAAGTTTGCTTTCGAGGTAAACCAATTGCTGGCCCGGCAGACCTGGGCGGTTCCGCTGGTGGATATCCATACGGTGAACGACAAAGCGCTGGACGAGTTTGGCTTATGGGCCGAAGCCTGGTCGCAACAGGCAAACATTCCTATCAGCGTTTCGTCCGACTTACTGAAAGCCCCAACCCGTCGTTTGGATACGCTAACCGTCGTCAACAATACCCGAACGTCTGAACCCGATGGCACGTTTCTGCTTCAATTGCAGCCTAAATCTCGCCAGAGTGTGACGTCAGGCGATTTGCTGGCGATCTACCCCGGCAACGACCATCGGGAGCGATTGTATTCAATCGGGATAGTCGATCAAGCGATTCAGCTAAGTGTCCGATTGCATCCGGGCGGATTGGGTTCCGGCTTCCTGCATGCGTTAGCACCGGGCGAAACCGTTCAGGCACGCCTTGTCAATAACGATCATTTTCATTTCCCAGCAAAAGCCCCGATTGTCGTTATGATTGCGAATGGTACTGGGATTGCCCCGTTTTTGGGTATGATCAGCCAGAATAAACAGCAGATTCCCTGTCATCTGTACTGTGGCTTTCGGCAAAGTGCATCGTTTGGACTTTATCAGGCGTTTTTGGCGGAAAGCCAGTCGACTCAAAAGCTCACCAAGCTGCACGTGGCTTATTCACGGGAGAACGAAAAGCAGTACGTCAGCGATCTCCTCACCAACGATGCGGACTTCATTGCCAATACGTTACTTATGAAAGGGGTACTAATGATCTGCGGATCGCTGGCGATGCAAAAGGATGTCCTTGAGCTGCTCGAATCTATCTGCCAAGCCAAACTGGGACAAAGCGTCAGTGTGTATCAATCGCACAGCCAGATCTTGATGGACTGTTATTGAGTTGGCATGTGGTGGTGTCAGTTTCTCAAAACTGACACCAAGAACATAATGACACCAAGAAAACTCTAATCAACTGTCTATAACCGCTTCTTTTTCAAACCTAAATCACTGGAAGAAACAACCTCCCCATCGTCGGTAATCAGGATGTAGCTGTATTGCGGGTGTTTTCGAATTAGTTGCAAGCCAGCCTTTTTGCCCAATACCATGAGCGATGTGCTGAACCCATTAGCGGTTTCGGCGCTAGGCCCAAAGACCGTCACGCTACTCAGGCCAGTAGCCGGGTAGCCTGTGCTGGGGTTGATAATATGCGCATACCGCTTCCCGTTGAAGACGACAAATTTTTCGTAACTCCCGGAGGTTACAACAGCGCTCTTCCGGAGCGGAACAATGGCGAATACGGTATCTTTATGCAATGGATTCGTAATACCTACCGACCAGTCGCGCCCATCAGGTTGTTTCCCCCAGATACTCATATCACCCGAACCATTGACAATGCCCGCCTTGATGCCCCGAGCCAGCATCATCTCACGGCAACGATCAGCAGCATAGCCTTCGCCCAAGGCCCCGAAGCCAATTTTCATGCCTTTGCGCGACAAAAAGATGGTCGATTTCTGCCGATCCAGAACGATGTATTTATAGCCAATTTTCTCAACCGATTTCCTGATGGCTTCAGGGGTAGGCATTTTCGTCATCGAGCCGTCGAATTTCCAGATTCGATCCATGGCCGCAAAGCTAATGTCAAACGCTCCATTCGTGATTTTGGAGAAATGCAACGCCCTTTCGGTTAGAGCAAATACTTCGGCATCGACCTTAACCGGGGCAATGCCCGCGTTTCTGTTGACTTGCGAAATTTGCGTATTCGCCCGCCAGTCCGAAATCAGGTTTTCAATCCGCGTCACTTCGGCAATGACCGTATCAATATTCTGTTCGGCAGTTAGGGAATCGGTAGCCACAATGGTAATATCGAACCGACTTCCCATCAATTTAACCGTTCTTTTCCGCAGTACCTGAGCCGTAGCACTGAAGCCAATTAAAAGCAGAACGAGTATGAATACTTGTTTCATGTGGCAAAAATCGGCAAGCTTTCTCATTGTTCAGGTAGCCCACAAACAGTTTTCAATCGACGGAAATTATTACGGATATGTATGGGTTGTCTTAAAGTATATCGTAACGACTAGCCGCTCTTTACCTGTACCTGTCTCGTTGCTCTCAACTTGTATTTACTATGCAACAACCATTAGCTGCTCAAGCGCCTGCTCTACCAACAGGCTTGCTTCGTGTTATCATCGTCGTCACGGCTATTACGGCCGCAGTTATGGAATTGATCGACGTCACTATCGTCAACGTAGCCCTAAATGAAATTGCCGGCGCCTTAGGGGCTACCATCGAAGACGTTGCCTGGGTGGTTACCTCCTATGCCATTGCCAACGTAATCATTATCCCCATGACGGGCTTTCTGGCCGAGTATTTTGGTCGTAAAAAGTACTATCTGGCCTCCATTGTTCTGTTTACGGCTGCGTCCTATTTCTGTGCCAGCTCAACCAGTCTGTGGCAACTCGTTCTCTGGCGATTCATTCAGGGCATTGGTGGTGGAGCCTTATTATCTACGTCTCAGGGAATCATTTTTGATGCGTTTCCACCCGCCAAACGAGGAGTTGCTTCCGGTATTTTCGGCATGGGCATCATTCTCGGGCCAACATTAGGGCCCTTTCTGGGAGGAGTTATTGTCGAAAACTACCATTGGTCTTACATCTTTTACGTGAACGTGCCTGTTGGCATTGTTGCTACCATTCTTACGTTTCTTTACATTGCCAAGAAGCCCGGCGAAGGCACTCGTAAGGATCAAATCAAGATTGACTATCTGGGTATTTTTCTACTGGCTGTGGGCGTCGGTTCGCTACAATATGTATTGGAAAAAGGACAGTCCGACGACTGGTTTGAGTCGAAAACGATCCTAACCTTCACGATAGCAGCTGTGGTTGGCATGATCGGTTTCGTCTGGCGGCAATTGACCACCGACCATCCCGTTGTCAATCTGCGTGTTCTCTCAAAAGGTACTCTGGGCGTAACGACCATTTTCAGCTTTGTAGCCGGGCTGGGCTTGTTTACCTCTGTGTTCGTTTATCCGGTTCTGGTCCAACGCATTAACGGCTTTACACCCACCATGACGGGACTCTCCCTGCTTTGGCCTACACTGGTTGGTATTCCTTTATTTCCCCTCATCGGTCGGCGCTTATCGACTGGGGCTTCTCCCCTGCCCTTTATCATTGTTGGAATGTGTACGTTTGTGGTGTTCGGCTTTTACAGTGGCACGCTGAACGGACAAGCCAATCAATGGGATTTTTTCTGGCCGCAAATGATGCGGGTCTTTGGCGTTACGATGTTGCAACTACCCTTGATTAATCAGGCAGTGGCGGGGCTTCCTCCCCAGGATTTCCCATCGGCCATTGCGCTCAACAACATGATTCGGCAATTGGGGGGCGCATTCGGTATTGCGCTCGCCAACACATTTGTTACCCGCAGTTATGCCCAGCACCGGGGCGACCTGATCAGCAATCTGGACCCAGTCAACCCCTTACTGACCGAGCGATTAACGATGATGGGGGGCGCTAGTCAACGCGCTTACAAGCTACTGGATCTGACCGTAGATAAACAGGCTTACCTGCTAGCTTACCTGGATACGTTCCGGCTAGTGGGCGTTTTCTTTCTTCTGATACTGCCCCTGGTCTACTTCTTGCGAACCAAAAAGAAATCGGCAGCCGAGATCGCCTTAGCCGCCAAAGCTATGTCAGAGGCTCACTAAGGTGTGTTTGGTGGAGACGAAGCTGTCTAAACTTTTCCTTTTATAGAAAAATCTAAGCTTTTTTGTCATCCCGACGGTAGGAGGGATCTTCGGTAAATAATCAGTTGCCGAAGATCCCTCCTACCGTCGGGATGACAAAAAACAATATTATAAATAACTGACAATCAATCAACAATCCCAGATTCCATCCACTATTCACGTTAAAATATTCTTTCGGCTCCAGTCCGATAACATAAACATAACCGCTCTGAGTGTTTCGCCCTTTTCGCTCAACGAGTATTCTACCCGAGGAGGAACTTCCGGATAGGCTGTACGAACCACAATGCCATCGGCTTCCAGTTCTTTCAGTTGCCTCGATAAAACTTTCAATGCCATGCCCGGAATTGTTTTGTGAAGCTCGCCAAAACGCATTGGCCCTTTCAGCAACAGCCAGATAATGGGAGGCTTCCATTTGCCTCCGATTACATCAATCGTAGCCGTTATCGGACATTCTTCGGCATCGTGGTATTTTATTTTCTCGGTTTCCATAATTCAGGCGCAATTATCACTTTTTTGTCATTACTAGACAAAAAGGTAATTACTTGACAAAAGTAGAGTATTGGTCTACTTTCGCCTAACAAATTCACGAATCAACATGAAAATTATCATTATTGGTGCTACGGGTACCATCGGTAAGCACGTAGTCAGCGCGTTAGAAAAAGACAATGAAATTCTGAAAGTAGGCTCAAAAAGCGGGGATATGCAGGTTGATATTACCAATCCTGATTCCATTAAAAACCTGTTCGAACAGGCTGGTTCGTTCGATGCGCTCGTCAGCACGACTGGTGACGGTCACTTTGGTCCGCTACCCAAAATGACGGATGCCGATTTTAGAATTGGCCTAAACAGCAAACTCATGGGTCAGGTCAATCTGGTATTAATTGGTCAGCATTACATCAACCCCAAAGGTTCGTTTACATTAACATCCGGCAGTTTGGCCGACGACCCTATTGTGTTGGGGGCAGCGGTCAGCGCCATCAATGGGGCACTGGATTCGTTTGTGCGGGCGGCTGCCATCGAGCTTGAACAGGGTGTACGAATCAACACCGTAGCACCAGGTGTCGTTGAAGAATCACCAGGCTACTTCCCGTTTTTTCCGGGCCATATTCCTGTATCCATGCATCGTGTGGCACAGGCTTATGTCAAGAGTGTATTGGGCGCGCAAACCGGCCAGACGTATAAAGTGGTTTAGGCAGACGCATTTCTCCCGTTAGCTGTTCACCTTGGTATATATCCCGCTCCTAAAACAGGAGCGGGATAATCACTTTTCCATTATCTCTTTGCGATGCGCTAATCCCCAATAATGGAGTTCATCCATTACTTTCTCCAGCGATTTTCCGTGTTCAGTTATGGAATACTCAACCGTTGGCGGAAACGTATCGTGGACATCGCGCTGAATTAATTTATTAGCTTCCAGGCTTTTCAATTCTTTCGACAGAGTCTTGTCGGTAATGCCGGGCACTTCTCTCGAAAGCTGCTTAAAGCGCTTACCTCCTGTCGACAAGGCAAACAGTATGAGTAATTTCCATCTACCTTCCAGAGCCTCTAAGGCATCCTTGATGGAAAGAGCTGTTTTTGGACATCCACCTTTGAGTAACATCGATTCCTGGGTTTACTGTACTTCCATTTTGGATAGCGCTATCCAAAATGGAAGTACTATCAATCGGCTAGCAAACATAAATACTTTTACGCCATTACTAAAAAAGAGATTAGGTATGGCAAACCAACAACCATCAAAAGCACTACACATTACCCTCTGGATTATACAAGTAATTTTGGCCGCTACGTTCATTTGGGCGGCTACCATGAAACTGTTTCAGCCTATTGATGAGTTAGCTAACATGTGGCCCTGGGTAGGTCAGATTCCGGTAGCCTTCGTAAAACTCACCGGTCTCATCGACTTATTGGGGGCAGTTGGGTTGATTCTGCCAGCATGGCTTCGCATCAAACCCCAACTAACGCCCATTGCCGCTTTAGGAACCGTAGTGTTAATGATCTGCGCCAGTATTTTTCACATTACCCGAGGAGAAGCATCGGTCATTGGCGTAAACATCGTTTTCGCTGTTCTTGCGGCTTTTATTGCGTGGGGACGGTTTACCAAGGCACCGATCACCGAAAAGTGAAACGAGTTTATCTTAGCTTACGAATGAAAAACGCACAGCCTCAACGGATTAAAACCATAACTGACTATCATCAGGTTATGGGGCTTCCCAAGCCGGAGCATCCCTTAATCAGCGTCATTCCTTTTGAAGCCATTAGACGACCATCGTGTGATAAATCGAATAGTCAAATCCACGATTTTTACTCCGTTGCGCTTAAACGGAATTTCAACGGCAAGCTGAAATATGGGCAACAGGACTATGATTTCGATGAAGGGATCATGATCTTTATGGCACCCGGACAGGTTTTTACGATTGAGGCCGACGGCGACCTACAGCATACGGGCTGGCTACTTCTCGTTCACCCCGATTATTTATGGAACACGTCGTTAGCCAAAACCATAAAGCAATACGACTATTTCAGTTATTCGGTCCACGAAGCCCTGCACCTTTCGGAAAAAGAAGAAGCAGTAGTTACGGGCATCCTGAAAAACATTGAGCAGGAATACCGCGCAAACATTGATCAGTTTAGCCAGAACGTCATTCTCGCCCAACTTGACTTATTGCTAACCTATGCCGATCGCTTCTATCATCGGCAATTCATAACCCGAAAAATTACCAATCATCAGCTTCTGAATCGGCTTGAGGCTACTCTTGACGCTTACTTTGATAGCGATGCCTTAGCCGAAAAAGGGTTGCCTACGGTTCAATACATTGCCGAAGTGCTCAACGTATCGCCCAACTATTTAAGTGTATTGCTGAACGTACTAACCGGGCAAAGTACCCAGCAACACATCCACGATAAATTGATCGAAAAGGCCAAAGAAAAACTATCCACAACCGATTTGTCGGTTGGCGAGATTGCTTACGCTTTGGGATTTGAACACTCGCAGTCATTCAGCAAATTATTTAAAAGTAAGACGAATACATCGCCGTTGGCGTTCCGACATTCGTTCAACTAAGCCATTAATCAGTCAAGAAACGGCTACAACAATCGAAGATTCAACTACAAGGCTAAGATCGACAGACTAGACCTTTGTGCTGTAAACAAAAACAGCTAGTTATGAACGTTGTAGTAACAGGTTCGTTAGGCCATATTGGCAAGCCGCTCACCCAGGAACTCGTACAAAAGGGCCATCAGGTTACGGTTATCAGCAGTAAGCCGGAAAAACAGAATGAGATTACCCAGATTGGGGCAATAGCCGCCATTGGCTCTTTGGAAGACGTTGATTTTCTGAACGCCACCTTTGCTGATGCCGATGCCGTATTTGCCATGATCCCCCCCAATTATGCCGAGCCCGATCAGTTTGCGTATTATAGAAGAATCGGCAGCAACTACGCGCAAGCCATTCAGGGGTTGGGTGTACAGCATGTTGTTCACCTCAGTAGTTATGGCGCGCATCTGCCCAAAGGAACCGGGTTTATCCTTGGCTCTCATCATACAGAAGGGATTTTGAATGAATTACCGGATGTTGCCATCACCCACCTGCGCCCTGGTTACTTCTATTACAATCTGTACGGCTTTGTGAACATGATCAAAGAACAGGGCTTGATCGGCTCGGTTTACGGTGGCGATGACCAACTCGTGATGGTTGCTCCCAGTGATATTGCCACTGTTGCCGCAGAAGAATTGACAAAATCAGCTACAGGTAGAAACATTCGCTATATAGCCAGCGATGAGCGCACCGCCAGCGAGGTCGCTCATGTGTTAGGGAACGCCATCGGTAAGCCCGATTTGCAATGGTTAGCCTTCAGCGAAGAGCAAGTAACAGACGCACTGCTCAAAAACGGGATGCCTGCTTCGCTGGTCGCTAATTTTGTAGAATTAGGCGCCTGTATACACAGTGGCAAATTGCAGGAAGATTATGACCAACATAAACCAGCTAGCCTGGGTAACGTAAAGCTGGAAGATTTCGCGAAAGAGTTTGCGGCTGCATTTCAAGTCGCCTGATTGCCTTTTTGTCAAGCGGTTTCCTTTTAAAGGAAACCGCTTTTTTATGGTTGATTAACCTTTTTGCCCACACAGGGTACAAAGGACGCGGAGAAAATACCCCGTATCCTGGTACTCTTCCAATTTAGATTCTAGAGATTCTTTGATTCTAATTGGTGGTTCAGACATTGATTATCAACACAATATCTCCAATAGAATCCAAAGAATCTCTAGAATCTAAATTGGAAGAGCATTAGTTTGCCAAAGCACTAGGGCTTAACGAATATACCTAATCCATTGTACAAGTCCTTTTTAGCCTCAGAATCAGGCTAAAACTCATTCACTAACAACAGAAAAAGCACAAGAAAGTCATTTATTTAGTGCATATTATCAGAATATTATTTCGATATTCTATATTATTGTAGAATAATTAAAGACTACTTGTACCCTTATATGGTTGTGCCTACTCCTTCATCAGAACCACCACTTAATTCAAGCAAATCCACAACAGTTAGCTTATTTAGTTTGCCAATCATTGTGGCTGCGTTGGGCTATTTCGTTGATATTTACGACTTGCTGCTATTCGGTATCGTTCGGGTGCCGAGCCTGAAAGATATGGGGCTGACACCCGATCAAATCTCGCTGGTTGGTGGACGCATCATGAACTGGCAAATGGCGGGTCTGCTACTTGGCGGCATTGTGTGGGGAATCCTGGGCGACAAGCGTGGGCGACTTTCGGTGTTATTTGGGAGTATCATTACCTATTCGATTGCCAATATTGCCTGTGGATTTGTGAAACATATCACCTTCATGGACCCGGTTCAGTACTATGCCCTGATGCGGTTTGTGGCCGGTGTCGGGCTAGCGGGCGAACTAGGGGCAGGCATTACCCTCGTCAGCGAAATTCTGCCGAAAGAAAAACGGGCCGTTGGAACCTCGTTCGTAGCCGGAATTGGGGTTCTAGGCGCTGTCGTAGCCTATTTTACAGTTAAACTCTTCGATTGGGAAACGGCTTTTTTTGTCGGTGGAAGTTTAGGTTTTGGCTTGTTATTGTTACGTTTTGGGGTGGTTGAGTCGGGCATGTTCACCAACATCATTGAGCAAAAACAGGTAAGCCGGGGTAATTTTCTCTCTTTCTTTACTAACACCAACCGACTCAGTCGCTATCTAAAATGCATCGGCGTTGGCATTCCCTCCTGGTTCGTTACCGGCATTCTGGCTTCGTTCAGTAACGAATTTGGAAAAGCCTGGGGTGTTGACGAGGAAATTCAACCGGGCTTAGCCATCACGTGCTTATACATTGGCATGGCCATCGGCGATCTGTCCAACGGCTTCATTAGTCAGGCGCTGGCATCGCGTAAAAAAGCGATCACGCTCTTCATGTCCATTGCTTTTGTGTTCAGCTTTATCTGTTTGTACCTCGGTATCAAAAGTGCCACTGTTTTCTACGTGCTTTGCCTGGGTCTGGGCTTTGGGAATGGTTATTGGGCCATGTTTGTGACCATTAGTGCGGAGCAGTTTGGCACCAACTTACGCGCGACAGCCGCCACTACCATCCCGAATATGGTGCGCGCTTTTCTGATTCCTATGACCCTGGGTTATCAGGCACTTAAGCCTTCTCTGGATGTTGTCAATGCAGGTGCAGTTGTGGGTCTGGTTACGTTTTTAATCGGTTTTTACGCCATCCTGACCATCCCCGAAACCCACGACAAGGATTTGAATTACCTAGAAGAGTGAAGTGGCCTTCCGTCAACTTAGTACAACCTGAATGACAGAGCGTTACTTTTGGATAGACCGAATCTTTTCCTTCAACTGTAGCGCGATGGCATTATGGCTATCCAGACGAAGCGTTTTTTCTACGTATTTGGTGGCCGCCGTGGCATTCGCAAATTTCAGATAACCTAAGGCCAGCTGATTACTGAGGTTAACATTGGTGGTATCCTGGGAAAACTGATTCTTTATTGTAACCAACTGTTGTACAAAGGATTGTAGCTCGTTCAAACTAAAGCCAGATTGTGTGTGTGCAGCGGCATATTGAAGGTAAGGCAGCGCTTCTTCGGGCCTATCTAGTTTCAGTAACGTAATGAATAATGGCTGAGCTCGCTCAAAACTATTCTCCAAACGAAACGCCTTTTTTAGATAAGTGACAGCTTGTTCATTTTTGGTCAATGCTAAACTGAGCTTAGCCGCCTGGTCGTACAAGGCGGGATTATACGGATATTCGAGCAATTGGGCTTCGGTCACCTGTAAGGCTTTAGTGAAGTTCTTTTGCGACAGATAATAACTCACTAACCGATTCATGGCGTCGGGCCAGGATATTTGCTTGACAACCAGCGCACCCGCCAGTTGTTCTTCCTCAGTTTTTGGCCGTTTTTCTTCAGGAGGCATCGGCACGTTGAACGGCCAGCCTTCTTTTAAGATCATCATTTCGTAGACCCCTTTGAGCGAATCGACAGTCGTTATGGGCATACGCTGTCGCAACTCAGCGAGCGAGAGTTCATGCGTCCGATCATTGGGAAGTAACCGACTCTTTTTCAAGACTTCATAAAACGCATCCGAAAGAAGAGCGTAGCCAAATAAATTAGGATGGACGTGCTCCAAGAGGGTTTCCTGACCTAGAATACCGTGGGGCGAATGAGCTTCAAAAACCTGCTTTGTATCGACCAACGTAACACCTGGGTAGTTAGTCGAGATTTCCTGGATGGATTGATTCATGGCCTCGGGTGCCCTAAATCGCAACATATCCAGCTCTTTGGCTTGTACATACCCTCGTTTGGCCTGGGCAAAATCCCCTTTTGCATAAGCCTGGTTTGCCAGTTGATAGTGTCTTTGAGCTGACGCTGGCCCATTCCCAGGGCTGCTAATAAATGGCTTTAGGTCTTTCTCATTACTGACCAAATTGCTAATAAAGACAGGAGTATGCTGTTCACTCAATTGCTGACATACATCATTCAGATTCGTCTTAAATTGCTCGATACCCGCTTGATACGTTGCAGAACCATAGGCGATCTGCTGATCGGCGGCCATTCGCTTCATCAGATTCTCACGGAGGTCAATTTTCTGACCAGAAATAGCTTTTCGAATTCCGTTTATTGTATTGGCAAGCAGTTGTACCAGCCGAAATTGCCGGAGCTTGATCAACAATCGAATAAGTGTGGGACTGTGCGCAAGACTACTCGTAGAACCAACGCCTAATGCTCCATAGTATTCATTATGACCTACATAAATCAATACCGCATCGGGACTATAGTCGCCTAGTTGCTTCGCGAAATCGGCAACAGTGTAGGTATTAACGGCTGTCAGTGCCAGATTAATGATCTCGAACTCTTTATTCGGGAAGGTATGCATCAGCCGATATTGCAACCAGCGATGAAAGGAGCCGTTGTGCATGTACGGATAACCGATTGTGGTTGACTCTCCCAACACAAAAATCCGAAATGTACCCTCGGCTTTTTGCTTTCGAAACGGCTCAAAGTTACCAATCGTCGCATTTTCAGTTTCCGAAAAATACTTCTCCGACGTGTACTGATTCATGACCAGAAAGCCCTTATTCTGCGGGTCTTCTACAAAAAGGCGTAGGTCATGGCCATAACTAAACAACCTGAGTAAGCCTTCGATAAGTGCCAGCAACAGAAAAGGGAACAGTAACGCTATGCCCTTAAACAGCAACAGACGCTTTCGGCTTGTTGGCGTTGGCGGAGGGGGCGTTACTGTTTTTTTCATAGTTATTGATTGGAATTATGCCCTGGCGCGGATGGATACCCGCGCCAGATCACAAATTTAAGGTCTAATAATCGTGCCGTCCATCTTACGTACCTGCCAGTTTGACTTGGTCGTGATGGGATATTTGGCGGCTTCTTTCTCGTTAATATCAACGCCCAACCCCGGCACTTCATTGACCGACATATAGCCTTTATTCATCGTCGGGCAACCTGTGAACACCTCTTTGGTCTTGTTGGAAAACTGCACGGCTTCCTGAATACCGAAATTCCATACTGCCAGATCAATGTGTGCATGAGCTGCGTGACCCACTGGCGACACATCGCCAGGTCCATGCCAGGCGGTGCGGATGTTAAACCACTCGCCCAATCGCGCTACTTTCATGGCGGGTGTGATTCCCCCAATCTGCGAGACGTGTATCCGGATAAAATCGAACCATTGGTTGACCATCGGCTCTTTGAACTCGTTGATGTTGTTGAACAACTCACCCATAGCGATGGGAACCGATGTCGCTTGTCGAAGTTGCGCGAACCACTTCATATTCTCGGGTGAGAAGGGGTCTTCGATGAAGAAAGGTCGATATTCTTCAACCCGTTTGATCATGTTTATGGCATCGATGGGTTGCACCCGCTCGTGAATGTCGTGAAGCAGTTCGATCTCTTCCCCACATTCTTTCCGAACTATTTCGAACATCTTAGGTACCGATTTCAGATACAGTCGCTCATTCATGTAGTTGTCGGTTTCACCACCGAAGCCTGCCACTTTGAAGTCGGGTTTGTCGGCAGTGGCCCCAACGGCTCCATAACCGCCCTGCTGAATGCGGATGTACTTGAAGCCATCGGCCATCAGTTTCTTCACACTGTCGGCGGCTGCTTCGGGCGTGTTGCCACCAGCGTGGGTATAACAGGGAATGGCAAAGCGGGCTTTACCGCCCAGGAGTTGATAAACGGGCATATTGGCCCGCTTGCCCTTGATGTCCCACAACGCCTGATCCAGTCCACTCAGGGCATTGTTGAGCACAGGGCCATTCCGCCAGTACGAACTCACGTAAGCCGACTGCCACATATCCTCGATATTGTCTACGTCTTTCCCGACGCAGAACTCATTCAAATAGGTATTGATGGCTACAATGACGGTAGCGGCCCGTTGTGTAAACGTAGCACAACCTAAACCATAGAGACCAGGCTCGGTGGTTTCGACCTTCACCACAATGAGGTTAGAGCCCTGGGGGGCCGTAGCAATGGCTTTCACGCTTTTGATTTTAACAGGCGCTGTACCGACAGCATATTGGGGCTTTGCCTGTTGCTCACGCGCTTCGGCTGTAGACAGACCGCCAAACATACTTAAAAGTCCAGCCGATGAGCCCATGCCCAGCATTTTTAACGCGTTACGGCGGTTATGATCGAGTTGCTTTTCGTGGGATTCACGGTTTGTATTCATGGAGTACGTATTGAAGGATTAGAAATTTATGCGAACTACTAGCTACCAACCTATTAAACATGGAATAGAAGGCGTCAAACAGGAAACTGTAATGAGCTAGGGTAATGCAAAAGCGAAATAAGACCCGCCCGGTTTATGCCCATTTTTGACACCCCCGACAGCAATGGCGACATACTGTTTCCCATTGACCTGATAGGTAATTGGGGTAGCGAAACCGCCCGCCGGAAGCTGATACTCCCAAACGACCTTGCCCGTTTTTCGGTCGAAAGCCCGAATGCGCTCGTCGTAGGTGGCGGCTATAAAGACTAAGCCCCCTGCCGTAACGATGGGACCACCGTAGTTTTCGGTACCCGTCTGCGGAATCCCTTTTTTTGTCAATTCAGGAAACTCGCCTAATGGAACCTTCCACAAATATTCTCCCGTGTTCAGATTAATGGCGTTGAGTGTACCCCAGGGTGGTTTTACGGCAGGATAGCCTTCTGGATCGACGAAACGGGTCCAGCCATTGTTGATGTAAGGGGGAATGTACGGAAAGACAGGCTTCTCGGCCATCGCTACGGGCGCGGAAGCATTGTGATGATCGTCGGTATCGCTGGCTTTGGTTTCGGTGTTGAGCAAAAACCGGACAAGTGTACCACGATCCTGCTCCGAAATATGCTCAAATGAAGGCATCCGCCCACGACCGGTTTTCAAAATAGCCTGTATATCCTGCCCTGTGAGCCGCTTCCCAATATCGACCAGACTCGGGTAGGCATCTCCGCTCCCTTTTCGGTCGGCTCCGTGGCAGGCGGCACAATTGGCCTGGTACAGTAATTTTCCTTTAGAGGCTAGTTCGGCCGTGCGGGCAGCCATGTCCATCATCTTCACATCCCACACCATTTCGTTTGAATTCTGGTACAGAATACCGTCTGGATCAGCCGCGTTGCCGCCCCATTCAGCTCCACCGCCGATGCCGAAAAATAGCGTTCCTTCCAGACTTGGCGGCATGAACTTATTGCCAGCACGCGTTTTCAAAAATCGTTCTTTTACAAAAGCATGTGCTTCGGGCGTACGGTCGGTAATGTCTGCTTCGGTGAATACCTGACGAGCGAAGGGCGCGGGCTTCAACGGAAACCGCTGTTTAGGCCAGGGCTGTTCACCCGGCAGACCCGTTGTTGGAACAGTCCGCTCTTCGACTGGAAAGAGGGAAGTCCCTGTATCGCGGTCGAGTACATACACCAGCCCATCTTTCGTAGATTGCGCCACGGCGTCGACCAGCTTTCCATTGTGCTTCACCGTAACCAGGTTTGGCTGACAGGGCAGATCCCGGTCCCATAAATCATGATGGACGGTTTGGTAATACCACTTCAATTTACCCGTTTCGGCATTTAGGGCGAGGATACAATCAGCATACAGGTTTTGCCCGGCGCGACTTCCACCATAGAAGTCAACCGCGGGCGAACCGGTGCCCAGGTAGACCATGCCTCGTTTTTCATCCAGCACCATACCTGCCCAGTTATTGGCTCCACCTATTTTTTTGTAGGCATCTTTGGGCCAGGTCTCATAACCTGCTTCACCCGGTTGGGGGATGGTGTGGAATATCCAGCGCATCTTGCCTGTACGCACATCAAAAGCGCGAACGTGGCCCGGTGCCGCATCGCCATACTCGGAAACTGTGCACCCCATAACCAGCAAATCCTTATGAATAACCCCAGGACTGGTCACGGTAACCGATACTTTTTTGAGATCATAGTTTGGATCAGTCAACAGACCTTCTCGTAAGTCAACTTCTCCATTTTTGCCGAATTGTGTAACTGGTTCACCCGTCAGCGCATTGATAGCGAAGAGAGTCGGACCAGCTGTGAACAGAATTCGTTTGTCTGCCCCGCCGTTGCTTTCTTCCCAATACATGACGCCCCGGTTTGGATTAAAACGGGCAGTTTTATCTTTGAAGGGATCAAATACCCAGAGTTGTTCGCCCGTATTTGCCTTTACCGCAAATAGCTTCAGTTTTGGCGTGGTGCCATAGAGAACGCCGTTTACAGCAATGGGCTGGCACTGAATTTCAGGTTGACGCCCCCCTTCCCCATCGATTTTAGCTGCATTATACGTCCAGGCTACCTGAAGATTTTTAACGTTATCGAGGTTGATCTGCGTAAGGGAAGAATACCGATTACCGGCTTTATTTCCCCCGTAATTAACCCAGTCGGTATTTCCTGGCGGGTCGATATGTATGCTGTATCGATCGGGATACATGGCCGTTATTATTACCCCCAATACTCCGATTAACCCGCTGTAAATGATATACTTCATGGAATAAAAAAAATCATGTAAGTAATTCTGTTTCAAGACTTTTGTCATCCCGACGCAGGAGGGATCTCTAGCATCAGGCGAAACGAGATCCCTCCTGCGTCGGGATGACAAAAAATAGTCTAATGTATGTTGGCTCACTATGATCAAGTATTAGATTTAGTCGAGTGTAATCGACCCTTGACTACCCTTGACCATCCTGACAATTCCTGGCTCAACCTGACTACTTCGTGTAATAATCATACTGGATTTTCCAGGTGAACTCCTTACCCGGTTCGGCTTTGATCTGGATATAAGGTTCCGGGCAAACGGTAACTGGCATTGACCAGTAAGCGAGTTGAACAATAGGCTGATCACAAGTTATGCGTACACCTGCGCCGGTTTTATGGTTTTCAATCCGTATATCGTAGTCTTTCGCCGTATCGCCGAAGCCAGTCAGGTAACAATGCGTGGTTTCACCTTTGTTAAGTTCTTTTAGGTATGCAAGTTGATTTGTGCGTAATTCAAATAGCGTTCCCATACCTCGGGGGGTTCCTTTCGTTTGTAGGGCAAAGGGAAACGTTATCGAAAAATCGGGACCGGTTGGCTGCTTGTCGATCACGTAAAAATTATGATCGTAAACCGTCGTTTCGATGGGTTTAGCGCCCGTGTTGGTCAGCGAATGTTCCAGTATCAGCGTCGGTTTGCCCGGTACTAACCGAACCGTTTTTCGATACCGATAGGAATAACCCGCAGCATCGGTCAACTCGTGGATAAACTCAACGGCATCTTTCTCTTTTTTGACGCTCCATTTGCCAGCATTAACCAACTCATAATTTGTTGCAAATCGGTAAGGACCATCGGCAGATTTCCGAAGTGACCCCACCCCAATCTTCAGAAAATCGTCACCCGGCTTAGCCGTTTCGTAGCCAATGGGTGTGAACTCTTCAACAGGCCCGCTGATGGCATCGTGTAGTTTCGGGTCGTATTTGTCGAACCACTGACCAAAATAGCTATGCCCTTTATAATCAAGGCTGGCAAACACACCCGACCAGTCGAAACGCACACCCTGATAATACCCCTGCGCTTGATCGGGTAAATACAATTTGGCCTGAATCACCCCATTCGAGATGTCTGCCTGGGGAAATGGCTCCAGAAGGCTAAAGCTGGTTAAGCTAACTAGCAAACAGAGAATGACCTGCTTCATAAGGAGATTGTTTGGACAATTTTCCCTCACCCCGGCCCCTCCCGCAACGGCGGACCGCCCAAAACGGGCGAGGGGTGAAAACTAGGACAGTCCTGCTCCCCTCTCCCGTTTTGGGCGGTCCGCCGTTGCGGGAGGGGCCGGGGGTGAGGGGTCAATCAACATCAATACCCCGGATTTTGCTTCATACTGAAGTTTGAGGTGATCTCATTGATCGGAATGGGTTGGGCATAATCCGTTGCGTCCCATTGAATGGCTCCGCCACGAACTCGCTGATAATAAGAGGCTTCTTTATCACCGATTTTCCATCGACAGACATCAAACCACCAATGGCCTTCGCCGAACAGTTCGGCCCATCGCTCGTATTTGAGAGGGTCATTTTTAAGCACGGCATCGGGCGCGCTGGTCTGATCAGTTAGCGTTTTATAATCAACTGCCGAAGCCGTATTGACGGCATAGCCATAGGCTCGCCTTCGGACCTTGTTGACATATTCTAACGCGGTTGCATTATCGCCGGTATGGGTCAGGGTTTCCGCGTAGAGTAGATATATGTCCGCCAGCCTGAGCCACAGAATATTATCGCCGTTCGCCATATTCACTTCGCCTTCGGTTCCGGCCAGATTGATGTATTTCCGGAAACTCCAGGCTTCCATATCAATTTCCGAAATGTCGAGGTAGTGCGAAATGGGCTGTTTAACGCCGAGCACAACCATCGAATCAACATAGGGTTGCAGACAGGACACCCATAAGCGAGGGTCTACTGTTTTATTAGCTCGGGCTGCCACCGATTTTGTGATGTACGACTTATCGACATTGGCGATATTGGCTGTAGCCGTTCCTGCCGGGAAGTAGTGCCCCAGATTGAAGCCAAACCGGGCTATGTTTTTGGCATGCGGAAACACATTCGACCAGGCCGACGCTGCCTGCGCCCCATTGGTTCCAACGTAGGTAGGCGCGATAACCATTCCGATACTGGAACCCATAGAACGATCATCGGTTCCGCGGTAGGTCATGTCGATGTTCAGGTTAAGCTCAATCAACGACTCGGAGTTGAACTCATTTTGCGCATTGAACATGGTTTTGTAGGTATCGAACGGCACCAGCGATTTCCCGCTGTTCGCAACTACATCGCTCAGGTAGGTTTTCGCATTGGCCCAATCCTGTGTATAGACGTAAACTTTACCCAGAAATGCCTTAACTCCCCAGCCGCTTATCTTATATTTATCTGTGCTACCGGTCCAGGTTTTCCCGTTCAGAATGGTTTCGGCGGCTTTCAGATCACTGATAATGAAATCCCAGCACTGCTTGACCGTAGCCCGTGCCACCTGCGTTTCGGGGAGGCTACTCGACGTTTTGGTGATGATGGGAACGCCCATTTTATCGCCCCCTTGACCATCGACGATGAAGCTTTCACCCCACTCAGCAGTCAGGTAGAAATAGTACCAGGCCCGCAGATACAATGTCTGCCCTTTAATAAGATTGGCTGATGCGGCATCGGCGGCATTCGCTTTGGCACTAAACGTCTCAATACCGGCCAGCAGGGTATTACACCGCTGTACGCCCCGCCATAAATCCTGCCAGGTTCCCTGCAAAAAACTATCGTTAACCTGCGAATTGTTCTGCGCCAGTTGAATCCAGGTAGTTGTGCCCTGCCAACTCAAATCGGTGGTATGGTCCCACAAGTAGGTGTTTTTAGCGAGCATGTTGTGACCGAACAGGCTTGGGGCATGCTGCGTGGCATAAACACCCGCCAGGAGTTGTTCCAGGTCGGCCACGGTGCCCGGATAACTGGCGGTAGAAATAGCGCCCGGATTGTCTACATTCACAAAACTCTCTTTACAAGCCGCCAGACTCAGGAGTACGACAAAGAGGGAAAGTTTGACTAGTATTTTCATGATGAATGATCGTTTTGAATTACTGAATCCAGTGGATGAGGTTAGAAAGTCACGTCAATACCCATTGACATAAGCGTAGTACGCGGATAGGAGTAAATTGTATCGATACCCCGCCCGGTAGAGGCCGCATTGGAGCCACTACTGCGCCCCAGCACTTCTGGATCAAGGCCCGAATACTTGGTGAATGTCAACAGGTTTTGTCCTTGTGCATATACCCGAATACCCGACATTTTCCACTGTTTCATCAGCGAGGCTGGAAGTGTATAGCCTATCTGAATGTTACGCAGTTTGAGGAAGGCTCCACTTTCGACCGCAAAATCAGAAATGCGCGTATAGTTGGCATTGGGGTCGCGAACGTAATTCCCCGACGCGTCGGTATAGCCTACGCGAGGCAGATTGGTAAGCCCGTTACCATTAAAGTAAGACGTGTTGAAAATATCGCGGGTGGTGTTGTAATCACCCACGAAAATCGATGTGTAATATTTATTGGCATTGAACACATCTACACCGGCAATACCCTGAAACAGAGCCGAAAAATCAAACCCTTTCCAACCCATGCTCAGTGTAACGCCGTACGTCATTTTGGGCCACGGATTACCAATGAAGGTTTTATCGGCCGAGGTAATCCGCCCATCACCATTCAAATCCTGGAATTTCAGGTCGCCTGCGCCCGTAGCTGCTGCCTGATAATAAACGCCTGTGGTGGTTCCCCCTGTTGCTGCGGCTGCTTCCTGTGCTTTCTGGTTGAGGGCCTGCACTTCGGCATCTGTCTGGAAAATACCTGCCGTCTTGTAGCCATAGAACTGACCTAACGGCTGGCCTGCCTGCGTACGAGACACTACACTCTCCAGATAATCGCCAGCGGGACCGTCATTGATCGGGTTGTTGTTTGTACCATCCAGTTTTTTTACCAGATTTCGGTTAAACGACGCATTGGCAGCAATGCCATAGGTGAAAGCGCCTTTCTTGCCCCGATAATCGGCGGCAATCTCCAACCCTTTGTTGCTCATCTGACCGATGTTGGTATAAACCGTTGAATTCGCAAAACCGGCAGAGAGCGCCACGGGAACCTGATAAATCATGTCGTTTGTCTGGCGGCTGTACCAGTCAACCGTAATATTCAGGGCGTTATTCAACAGGCCAATGTCTGCCCCAATATCGGTTTGAAGCACAGATTCCCATTTGATATTCTGGTTGGCTAGCTGAGCGGTCAGTGCATAGCCTTTAAAGCGTGACCCATCGGGTAAACCCATGCTCGTGGTTCCACCCGTTCCGCCATATGAATTCTGGTACGTATACTGCGGAATGTTGCTGGTACTTCCCAGTTTACCATAGCTGGCCCGAAGCTTCAGGTTCGAGACGTAAGTGAGGTTATCCCGAATGAATGCTTCTTCGGTCAGTTTCCAACCTACTGAAACGGACGGAAAAACCCCAAACTTATTGGCAGGGCCGAACCGGTCCGAACCATCCCGACGAACGGTGGCGGTCAGCAGATACTTGTTCGCATACGTGTAATTGATCCGCCCGAACTGAGACAGTAAACGGGTTTGCGGGAGTTCGCCCCCGCTGGCTACATAACTGCTGGGATTGCTGGTCAGCGCCAGATTGTAGGTAACGTAGGGAAAGCTCTGTGCTTCAGCATGTAAGGAACTGAGGTCTGATTTGTAGGCTTCATAACCTGCCAGCACTTTGAACTCATGTTCACCAATGGCCTTAGTATAGGTCAGAACAAAGTTAGCGGTCAGGTTACGCTGGTTATTAATGTCACGACTCAGAAAGGCATTGTGATTGGCAACTGTACCGTAGTCGTAGGCCTCTGTAAATTTGTAGTTGTGTACATTATAGATCGAAGCCCCGAAAGTTGAGCGGAGATTGAGCCCTTTCAGAATTTCCCAGTCGGCATAGAGGTTTCCTTCCAAGGCGTAGGTTTCATTCTGCATATGGTTCTGATATTCCTGCCCGACGAGGTTTGGTCCCGTAAAAAAGGTCCCGGTTTTAGCCCAGCCGCCATACGAATTGGTTGGATCATACACCGGAACGACAGGTGCCGAGCGGAAGGGAAATGTGTTGCTCACCATCGGATTGTTTCCCGTTTTCCAGGCATACATCGTTTCGCCGACCTTCAGCTTTTTATTGATTTTGAAGTCCGCATTTGACCGAAGCCCATACCGCTCAAACCAGTTGTCGATCATAGTACCTCCTTCCCGCTGGTAATTGGCGGAGATATAGTAGTTGGTTTTAGCTGTAGCTCCTGATAACGACAGTGAATAACTTTGGTCCGATCCATTGGTGTACATATCCTTGACCCAGTCGTTGTCGGGCAGTGAACTGGGGTCACCCCAGCCGCTGGTACTCACCCCGAACGCTTTCTTGGCAGTAACGTAATCGGCGGTATTGAGCAGTTTATACAGGTTTCGGGGCTGCCGAACGCCGTAATACGCATTGAAGTTGATCTTCATCTTATCGAGGCTGGTACCGCGCTTGGTTGTAACGAGCACCACACCACCGGCAGCCTGCGCTCCATAAATAGCGGCAGCACTGGCATCTTTCAGAATTTCAATGGACTCGACATCCTGAAGGTTGAAGTTATTCCCCGCCGACATCCGTATACCATCGACGATATAGAGTGGCGACATGCCACCAATGGAGCCAACCCCCCGGATAACAATATCGGAACTGGCACCGGGCGATCCATCATTCCGGGTTACCTGAACCCCGGCAGCACGTCCCTGCAAGGCTTCGTTCACACTCCGAACGGGCAGATTTTTCACCTCTTCGGCTTTTACCGACGAAATAGAACCCGTCAGATCCGACCGTTTCTGTGTGCCATATCCCACCACCACCACTTCACTGAGGTTCTTGGTATCGACGGCTAGATTGACATTGACCGAGGTCTGATTGCCAACCGTAATTTCCTTAGAGAGATAACCTACAAAGCTGAACACTAACACATCGTCACCGGTCAATAAGGTCATTTTAAACTGACCATTCGCATCGGTTGTCGTGCCTCGATTGGTGCCTTTAACCACGATGCTAACTCCTGGGAGCCGGGTTCCTGCTTCGTCCGAAACGGTACCGATAAGATTCCGGTCGGTGAGGGCGGCATTCATATTGAAAGGTAATTCAATAAGGGGGGCTGGCGGCTCCTGATTCAGAATAATCTGCCGCCCTTTTACCTGATAGGTAAGTTGGTGGGCCTTCAATAAATTATCCAATACGTCAGCCAGAGTTTGATTGGTCGTGCTGAGCGTAACACGATCATTTAGCTGTAGCAGTGCTGATCGGTAGGCAAAACGAACATCGGCCTGACGCCCCAGCTGATTCAGGACGGTTTTTAACGATAGGTTATCGGCGCGGAGCGTCACGCGCTGCTCCATAACTCGCTGTGCTTCAACCGGGCGGGCCGCTGCCAGACCGGCTACAATAGCCGCCAGTACTAACTGATAGACGGTAAATTTCATAAGGCTGCGCAACAGGCTAAGCGGTTGTCGAAGTTCTTTCATACTTTTACTTGTTTTTTGGCTATTTGGATTTGGAAATGGACAAAAAATCCCCTGCCTCATCCTGGATGAGGTTATCGAACAAGGGTGCGAGTAAAGTCAGTGATGCTGGTACCATCACTGGCTTTTTTTGTTAATTACGGGCTTATTGTGGCATAGGCGATCTGTAGAAAAAGTGGGGTTAGGAATAGGTAATGGTTAAGTTCCTGGTGATTCTAAGGATTCTATAGATTCTATTGTTGCTAACCATAACATCCATAGAATCATCAGAATCTATAGAAACTAATTTTCACTTACAACCTCTGCTACTGATGACAATCTGACCATCCAGCAATTCGTAAGAAGCTCCAATCGTTTGGCAGACTATATCCAATCGCTCCAGCAGGTTTTCATTAAAAAAGGTTAAGTTGACCAGGCAGGCCGATAAATCCTCCTCATTGTAAATAAACTTCACCCCATACGTTCGCTCAATTGTCGAAAACACCTTTGCCACAGGAGCGTCCTCAAATACCTGCTCTCGGTTAAGTATTTCGGGCATTAAGGCCGTTGGCTTTTCAACAAGCGCTTTCTGTAATCGCCTGTCGATCAGATTATAGGTCATCTGCTGATTCGGTGTCAATATGACGCCTTCTGTTCGTCGCAAACCTGACAGCTGGGCTTTTTCGAAATCCTGCTTGGTGTATACCGATACGCGTCCGGTTCGTACGGTTACGGTTACTGCTTTTTCTTCTTCATAAGCCCGAACCAAAAAGCTGGTTCCCAACACTTTGGTCACCGTTTGATTGGCATAGATCAGAAATGGTTTGGCCGGGTTTCTGGCAACATCGAAAAAGGCTTCTCCATTGAGGTAAACGGTTCGGCTCGTCTTTTTAAAATGTTTGGGATAGCTCAGTCGGCTTTTGGGTCGGAGGGTAATAAGGCTACCATCGCAGAGCAGAACGTTAATGGGTTTATTGGTGGTATTGACTTTTTCCTGAAGTGGTAAAACCGCCGTTTTCGTGAGTTGAGCGTAGGAGTCGGGACTTGTTTTCGGAATACTTGTTCGGCTGTATAGCCAAACTCCCAGACCAGCTACCAGAATAATAGAAGCGGCTGCGGCCCAGCGCCACCAGGATTGTTGCGGGAGCGCCTGAATTGGCGGTTCTACCTCGGCATCCCGGCGCTCGGCGGCTAGTTGCATTAGCCGATTGAGTTCGCTGGTGAAGCGGGCATCGGTTGCATCGTCCTGGTAGTGCTCATTTAAAGCCCGAACCAGTTCTTGAGCTTGCCGAACGACGTCTGCACGGTCAGGGTTTTGAATTAGCCACTGCTCCCAGAAATCAACCGCCTGAGCGGACGATCCACTTGTCCATTGGCGAAATGACTCGTCGAATAAGAAATCTTCGGCGTTGTAAGTCCTATAATTCATAGCGGAGCAACTAGCAGACTGGTCCTTTTAAACCTATAGTGCTATTCTCCATTGAGCAATACTCAAAAAAAAGAAAAAATATTTTCGCCTAGAGTGCAATTTTAGTGAACTAGACCTCTGATAGAGCGAAAATCAGGAGGCTAAGGAGCAAATCGGGCGACCATTGGCTCCGAAGTTCTTTAAACGTTCGGTAGAGCAGATTAGCCACGCTTTGGCGCTCCATACCCATAATCTGGGCAATTTCGTGGTTATCTAAATTTTGGTAGAAGCGTAGGTATAGGACTTCCTGTTGCCGTTTGGTGAGAGTTGCCATCAATTGATGTAACAAGCGAGCCTGTTCGCTATGCAACTCGTTGTCAATGATTTCCTCTTCTATCGAACCCGTAAACGGCATATTGATCGACTCCGATTCATCAAGATGAATGGCTGAATGCTGCCCCCGGATTTTCAATAATTTGTAGCGGAGTGCTTTTAACAGGTATGTTTTTACAAAAACAGCATCCCCTACCGTCTCCCGACGGTCCCATAGTTCAAGGAATAAATCCTGAATGGTATCCCAAACGACTTCAGAATCAGTTGTTAAACGAAGGCCATAATTATACAGGCTCGGGTAGTGCTTTCGCGCTAACTCGCCCAACGCTCGCTCGTCACCAGCTTTAAAGCGTTGCCAAAGCTCTTGAGGAGCTAAGTCCTGATAATCAGTTGTCGTAAAACTGCCCAAAGGAGTAGACTAAAAGTTTCCTAAAGATAAAGACCACTTCTATAATTTTATATTGATCGGATGGTGAATTTTTAATGAAAGATTTAGAAACCGGGCTTTATCGTACGACTAATAGCTTTACGTTTTCTGAATTACTTAACCGTTAAAGCAGGAAAAATGAGCTTTAGATAAAGCCAGTCTTAGTAAGCCTGTACCTCAATTTGGATAAAGTATGGCCCATGAAGAGGATATTCTTAATGAAGCCCTCTTTTATTGGTTCAAGCATGATAACTCAACTGTATTACTGCATTTATGGCTAATTGGTTTAGTATCCCTATCATTGGAAAACGGCAAGTTCGTGAAACGGGTTTGCTGGTCATTGCCGGATGTCTACTCGCAGGATTACAGCAAGAGCAGCTAATCTGGTATAAGGCCTCATTGGCGGCTACACTCATCACCTTATTAGTCCCCTGGGCGTTTTTTCCCGTGGCGAAAATCTGGTTTGCTTTAGGGCAATTGTTGGGTAAAATTACGGCCAACGTACTTTTAGTTTTACTCTTTGTAGTAGTCGTAATTCCTGTTGCCTGGCTCCGAAAAATAGTGGGAAGCGATACATTCCGAGTAAAGGAGTTTAAGAAAAGTAGTGATTCTGTATTTATAAACCGGGAGCACACCTACCAGGCTTCCGATCTGAAATACCCTTTTTGACCGAACCCTCTATGGAGTTTTTAAGCGAGTTTTGGCTTTTCCTACGAACCCGTAAACGCTACTGGTTATACCCACTAATTTTCCTTTTGTTGATATTAGGGGCTTTGTCGGTCTTTACGGCGGGGTCAGCACTAGCACCGTTAATTTACTCGCTGTTCTGAGTAATGGATAAACCATCGATTGTGCTGGGTATCTCCGCATTTTATCATGATAGTGCAGCGGCATTAGTCATCGGTGGTAAACTAGTGGCAGCCGCGCAGGAAGAACGTTTTACCCGGACAAAACACGACCCAGCGTTCCCCCTTCAGGCAATTTCGTATGTACTCGCCGAAGCCGGAATACGGTTTGATGAGGTATCGATCATTGCCTTTTACGATAAGCCTTTTTTGACATTTGAGCGACTCCTGGAAACGTATCATGCCGTTGCGCCAGCAGGCTTACGAAGCTTTCTGAAAGCCATACCTGTTTGGCTGACGGACAAGCTGTTTATGAAGCGATTGATTCGAAAGGAATTAGCATCGCTTGGTAAAATTAAAGTGCCTATTCTATTCTCCGAACATCATCTGGCGCATGCTGCCAGCGCTTTTTATCCCTCGCCTTTCGAAGAAGCCGCTATTCTTACCGTGGATGGGGTTGGCGAGTGGACAACAACGGCCATTGGACTAGGGTCTGGTCAATCGATCCGATTTCTTAAAGAGCTACAGTTTCCTCATTCATTAGGTTTACTGTATTCTGCCTTCACCTTTTACCTCGGCTTCAAGGTGAATAGTGGCGAATACAAGGTGATGGGGCTGGCGCCCTACGGCTATGCTGATAGTGAGCAAACAAGGGTTTATCGCGAGAAAATAAAAAGCGACCTGATCGATATTCGGGCCGACGGCTCTTTCCTACTCAACATGGCTTATTTCCGTTTTGCCAGTGATCTACAAATGACGGATGATGCAAAATGGGAGAGCCTGTTTGGCTTTCCTCGTCGGCAACCGGAGTCGACTCTCAGTCAGGCACACATGAATCTGGCTCTGGCCATTCAGGATGTGACCGAAGAAATTATGGTTAAACTAGCAGCCACGGCCAAACAACTAACTGGTTGTAACAATCTTGTACTCGCTGGTGGAGTTGCCTTGAATTGCGTTGCAAATGCCAAAATACGGCAGGCAAATCTGTTTAATGATATCTGGATTCAACCAGCGGCTGGCGATTCTGGAGGAGCCCTGGGAGCCGCACTGGCGGCTTATTATCTTAATCACGATCGGGTTATTCGCCAGATAGATATTCCAGATTCCATGCAGGGCGCTTACCTCGGGCCTTCCTTTTCAGATCAGCAGATCCGGGTGGCTCTCCAAAAATTTGCCATGGCATTCGAGTATCTGACTGATACTGAGCAACTACTGAAACGCACGACAACTAAGCTACAGGAAGGCAACGTGGTTGGCTGGTTTCAGGGTCGGATGGAGTTCGGCCCACGCGCTTTAGGGAATCGAAGTATTTTAGCCGATGCATCTAACCCAACCATTCAACAGCGTATGAATGTTAAGATCAAGTTTCGGGAAAGTTTTCGACCGTTTGCGCCCAGCGTTCGACTGGAAGATGCCGCTACTTATTTTGATTGGCGAGGCTCATCGGCCTATATGTTGTGGGTAGCCACAATTAAAAAAGAACGCCAGAAACCGATTTCTGAAATGAAATTGCCGCTGGAAAATCGACTTGCCGCCATTCGATCCGATATCCCGGCCGTTACACACCTGGATTATACGGCTCGACTACATACGGTTACGCCCGAAACAAATTCACTTTTTTATCGCTTACTCACCGTTTTCGATGAATTAACGGGATGTGGCGTTCTGGTGAATACCAGCTTTAATGTGCGCGGAGAACCGATTGTTGGTAGTCCGGAGGACGCCTTACGGTGCTTTATGCAAACCGATATGGACTATCTGGTAATTGGCAATTATTTTTTAGATAAACAGGCTCAACAAAACACAAATTTGACGGAAGAGCGTTGGAAAAAGCGGCTTACGTTGGATTAGTTCAACGAGTGCAATTACTACAATCACCTAATTTCCCAACCTGATTGGCACCGTTTTATAAACAATTGGGTAGACCGCTGACGGACTATCAAATTCGTCATTTGCAAGAAAAATTAATCTCATAAATTTCAGATACACTGCTGAAAATTAGACATTGATTCCTGATTGGATCGCCAAAACGGGGGAAGGACAATACGATGGTCTAGCCTACGGTTACTTTTCTCTCAATCAATATGATGCGGCTTTGACAGAGTTAACGAAGCTACTGAAAATTGACTCTCATTACAAAGATGCTTATCTATCAAACTGAGACAAGGGGGATGTCTATAAATGGGGTATTCATTAGGTCAATTAAGTTCAGCTAAGAAGAAATAATCCATATCTGCTTACCATGTAAAATGACTGAGGTTAGATTTGTGACCGCAAAACGATGGCTCCCAAAAACAACAATATCCCGGTTATCAATCTGCCTACTAGCATTGGTGGAGGAATTATCATTGCCAGAGGGACATTCAATGGGGCACCCGATTTCAAGGAAGTAGCGCGAGCTCACCGGGATGGCGGACATTCCTTTTTCTTACAGGAAAAAGGGGTTACTCATATCGAAGTTGACTTTCAACTCTATCAGGTAGAAGCACCAGCGGTTCTGTACATGCATCCCAATCAAGTTCATCGGTTGGTCAAGTTCGAAGAGGCTACCATCAGTAGTTGGATCATAACCAATGAAAATCTCCTGCCAGAATATCTGCAATTACTAGAAGAGCTCTCTCCAGTTGATCCTTTGCCGCTGTCCAAAGACGCGCTCGCTATTCTTTCACAAACCGCTTCGCTTTGTATCCAACTTTCCGAACGAAAGCACGAGAAACTTTACTACCAGCTACTGAAAGAAAGCTGCAATCTATTAGTTGCCTTAGTGGCTTCGCAGTATCTGGCCCAGACTAAACCTACCCACAACTTCACCCGGTTTGACGGGATTACCAAAGCGTTCAAATCCGATCTGGAACGAGAATTTATAATAATAAAAAGTCCAGCCAGCTATGCCGAACGCCTAAACCTATCAACTCCGTATTTGAATGAATGTGTCAAAACGACGACTGGTCATCCGGTTTCGTATCACATCCAGCAACGGATCGTATTAGAAGCAAAGCGCCTGCTTCATCATTCCAATAAATCGGTCAAGGAGATAGCCGCTGATCTGGGCTATGAGGATTACTCATATTTTGTTCGGCTGTTTAGTAAAGTTGCGGGTATGCCTCCCTTGGCGTTTCGAAGTAAAAACCTCGATTAGTCCTATACTTACTACGTATTGACATTGCCTGCCTTTTCAATAGTCTGTTCCTTTGTAGCCACTAAACAGCTAGACAAATGAACACACAGAAAGGATCAAATTTACTAGAAAACAAACGGATAGCTATCATTGGAGGTGGCCCCGGTGGCTTAACACTCGCTCTACTTTTACAGCGTAAAGGCGCTAATGTGACGGTGTATGAACGGGATTATGGCCCTGAAACACGCATACAGGGTGCCATTGTTGACCTGCATTATGACTCGGGTCTGAAAGTAATTAAAGCAGCCGGTTTGCTGGATGCGTTTAAAGCAGCTTACATGCCGGGAGCGGATAAGTTTCGCACCTTAGATCAGCACGCCAACATTTGTGTGGAAGAACAGGCGCAAGGTGACGCTGCCGATTTTGAGGATGAACACTTCAGGCCAGAGATTGACCGAGGGGCGCTTCGAAATGTGCTATTACAGGCTCTTTTACCGGGTACCGTAGTTTGGGATAGTCAATTGACGAGTCTTGAAGAGGTGGCTACTAGCTGGCATCTTACCTTCAAAAATGAGTCAACAGCAGTTACCGATCTAGTCATCGGAGCAGATGGCTATCGGTCAAAAATCCGCCCGTATGTGACCGATGTAAAAGCATTATATTCGGGTGTGACTATTATCCAGGGCGAAATCGATCATCCCCAAAAAGATTGTCCTGAGATGTATGAGTTGGTTGACAAAGCCAACCTCATGGCCATTGGCCCTGGCAAATCCATTGCTGCTCAGCCTAGAGGGGACGGCGGCTTAACGTTTTATGCGTCTTCGTTATACCCCGAAGACTGGATTAAAACCAGCGGCATTGATTTCACGAACCCAGCCGACGCGTATGCGTATTTAGTCAATTTTTACGAAGGCTGGAATCCGGTATTTTATACACTTTTTAGAGCCTGTAACCGCTTTGTGCCCCGGCCTTTAACGTATTTCCCGTTGAATCAGCCTTGGGAAACTAAACCAAACATTACCTTACTAGGCGATGCCGCACATCTAATGCCCCCCTCCGGTGAAGGCGTCAATACGGCGATGCTGGATGCATTGGATTTAAGTGAGCTTTTGACCAGTAGTGAATTTACTGATTTACAATCGGCTATTGGTGCTTATGAAAACCAAATGCGAGCCAGAGCGGTCATTCTGCTAGCAGAGTCTCTGGCAGGAATCACCGAATTTGCTTCGCCCTCAGAAACATCAGTTCAGGAACTCACGGAACAGTTTACTCAAAAAGGCACCTAAAAGATTAACCCATGTATTTGTGATGATCTCACCAGACATTGCATTTGGCTGGCTAATAACCAGTTATTTACTTTTCATAAGACCTTAAGAAAGGGTATCGACCAAATCGCGAACACGGGCAAACTGCGCTTGAGTTAAGGCCGCATAGTCACCTTCATATTTTTTAGATTTATTCTCAATCAGACTCAAAGCTACTCTCGTTACGCTTTCCTGCTGAGGCACTCGAAAAACAATCGGCCAGCGAAGGCTGTTATGTTGCCTGTACAATTAACTTATTGGGAGCACAACTCCGTTACTTACAGACAAAACGTTATGAAAACGAAAATGCTTTTATCGATTGTATTTTGTGCGGCTCTAGCAACAAGTACCCTGGCTCAGGATGACCCGGCGGCCGTTAAAGCAGCTCGCAAAGAAAAAACCAGAGAAGACGTCAAGAAGGTTGGCGATAAAGTTGAAACCGGTGTTGCCGATGGCGCACACGCAGTTGGTACAGCTGGCCGAGCCACCGGAAAAGCCGTTGGCAAAGCAGGAAAAGCAACAGGTAAAGCAGTAGCCACCGGCGCAAAAGCCACCGGGCGGGCAGTGACCAAGGCAACTAAAGCCACCGGGAGAGCCATTAGTGGTGAAGCAAAAAAAGTCGACAATTAGTCAATTGTTTATTGAGCGTAAAAAAAAGAGCGATAGCTTACGTATAACTATCGCTCTTTTTTTCGTCTAAATGCCCGAAAATTAGAACTTCGGAACGAATAAAATCGCATCAGCCGCAACGGGGCCATCCGCTTGCTTCACTACTATATCAACCGATGATGTCTGTCCTTTAGGCAACTCGTACGAACCCAATGAAACCCACTCGCCAGATGTTTGGCCAACGACAACAATATCGGCGGGCCTGATCGGAATCGATTTACTGGTTTTACCGTCCGAAACCGTAACGGCTAACTCAGAGGCCGTTTTAGCCAACCGGGGGAAATAGGCGTAAATGTGGTAGTTGCCCGCTTTTACGATTTCCGGCTTGAATCGGACTGAAGCAGCTTCCCCACCCTGACCTTCGTAAACCAGATAAGAAGGCCCGTAGCCTCCTTTGTTTTTATTCTCAACCCGCCACGGTCCTGTTATCGTCGTTTGCGCCTGGTTTTCATTATCCACCAGAATTTCGGGCGTACTACCATCGCCCAATGGGTTTGCCTTTAGTGTCTGTTGTAGCTTCACAATATCCACTTTTTGCACACTGGTTTTCGCGTCGATGGCCATAACAGCCGCTACCGCTGTCGACTGGCCCAGCACCATAAAAACCGGTTCCATTCGAATTGATCCATAGGCAATGTGTGAGGCCGACAAACAAACTGGAACCAGCAGATTTTGGCATTCACTTTCTTTAGGAATCAACGCCCGGTACGCGATTGGGTACGGCCCAAAGCCACCAACTTCTACGTTACCCTCGTTTTTTGCCATTTTCTTACCATCTTTCTCGATTACAATACGTTGAATATTGTGCGAATCCATGGTATAGGCCGCCATGCCAACGCCATCGGTGACCACTTCTTTCGCCTGACAATTGGCCTGCGTCATAACGTACGTACCCACCATCCGACGAGCTTCCCGGACGTAAAGTTGTGGCGACCAGTTTCCGGTATCCGTGTATTCATCTTTAGGGTAACCCCATTTCAGCATTTGGTCCCGCAGCGCTTGTGGCACGCGAGCGTCATGCCCAAAGAAGTACAGTAACCCTTTGGTATACAGCTCATGATCGCGAATAATAGCGGCCCGTTTTGCGTAGTTCCCATCTGGATATTCGTAATTCATCCCGATCATATCGGTCGAAAAACCATTCCGATTGTTAATGTCGGTTTTGCTGTTAGGCATCCCACTCCAGATAAAATAGTCGTTGAGCGTTTGCTTTTGGGGCTGAGCCGCCAGAAGTCGCACAAGCAGTTCGTATCGGGTAGAATCATAGCCTGCAGGACGCGTAATAGGGACCTGATTAGCCGGATCAGACGAGAGACAAATTCGGTAATTGTACGCTTGTACCTTAGTATCACCCGTTCCGTTCGGTTCCAGTTTTGCCGGACTAACCCCCCAAACCAGCCCAGACTCCGGCTTGCCCGGTGTTTTGTAGGGGTCGATACCATCTGGAAGTTGATGTCCGGTCATCAATTGTACACCACTGATGGTTTCGTTGTATTTGGCATTATCCTCCCGGCCAACCGTGTACGAAACGCCAGCTTTGGCCATTAGGTCTCCTTCGTAAGAACAGTCGATGAACATTTTTGCCCGGATAGTTCGTTTGGCCGACGGTTGATCCGAGTTTTCCAGAACGATTTCCTGAATCTGCCCACTGTTTTTCTTTACACTCGAAAGTCGATGAGAAAACAGAACATCTACCTTGCCCCGCTTGACATACTCATTGAATAAATTTTCAGCAACATGGGGTTCAAAAATCCACTGTTCAAACTTACCGTAATGTTGGCCAATGCGTCGGTAATAATCGCGGGAAATGCCCGTAATGGCATATTTATTGCCAATATCCGTCAGCCCCAAACCACCGGAGGTCATGCCACCTAAATGCTTCCCAGGCTCGATCAGAATCACCGTTTTTCCGGCTTTCCGGGCGGTGTAAGCCGCTATGACCCCGCCTGAGGTGCCCCCATAAACACAGATATCGACCTGCTGCTGCGCCACAGCGGAGCAGGCGATTAAAAGGCAAAAACAACAATTGAGTGTATATCGCATAAACTAAGGTTCGGGCAAGTTGACGAGCTGCCTTGATACCAAAGCAACTCGCTCCCGAAATCTCATTTTTCGTTTAAAAGCGCCAACTGGTTAGCCTCAAAATTCTGGTCTGCGGTCGACATCCCCTTACTATACACCAAAATTGCTTTTTGCTGAAGCAGGGCTTTCTGTAGTTCGGGAACCGCCAAGTCATGCACCGATTGCGATTTCTGGACACAGATAGCCGCTGCCGTTCCGGCCGCCTGACCGAGCGCCATCCAGCAGGGCTCCATCCGAAGGGTGGAAAAACCGATGTGCGTGGCAGATGCCGGAACCGGAGCCAACAAATTTTCCAATGGTGAATCGGGCACCATCACCCGAAACGGGACGGTATACACGGCCGACGGGTAACTAATAAACCCATCCAAATGAATTCGGCCCGCTTCCCGTTTCCGAACCGCGTGCGAATCGAGCGCGTAGTGGCTAGCCGTGATGCTGTCGGCATGAATTGGTGGTCGCCCTCCCGGCTTAACAGGTTGTGCATCCTGCGCTTTGAAGATATATTTCCCCTTCATCCGACGCCCTTCCCGAACGTAGAGTTGCCGGGGAAAATGGCCGTTATCAGCATATTCATCTTTCGCCCAACCCCACTCCGAACATTCTTTCCGGAACCACTCGGGCAGGGCGGGGTCGTTTTGCGCAAAATAGAACAAGCCTTCCGTATACTCCCGAAGCCGTTGGGCGAATCGATCACGCCATTCCCAGCCGGACGTTGGGTACGGCCAGTTTTCCTCCGGCAAGTCTGTCGAAATGAACGAATGGTGCTGGTTATTGCCATCGTTTTTACGATTCGGTAGCTTGACCATGTTCGTCAGCCAGGCAATTCCTTTGGGCATACCGGGGATTTCAGGCGGCAAACCGGCTTTAACCCGACGCAGATTCTCTGCTTTTTGGGCATCCGTAAGCTCCATCATCGCCACACCGGTGTAGTGCCCTGTTGTCACATCGCCGATCATCGACACATACTCCTCTCGGTTGTACCGGGCTGGTTTCTGAATCTTGACCCGAATCTTCGGATCATTAGTTACGCACAGCCGATAGTTGTACGATTGAACGGCATTATCGCCCTGAAAGGTGGAACCGGGCCCTTCTGGCCCAGCCCAATATTTGTATACCCGCCCGGCACCAACTTCATTGTATTCTGATTTACCTTCCCGTCCAAGAAAAAATGGCACATTCGCAGCCGCAATCAGATCGCCTTCGTAAGTCGCATCGATAAAAAAGCGGCCTGTATAAGTCTCAGCCTTTTTCGTGTTACGATTCGTTACCCGAATGCCTAGAATCCGATTATTCTGGATCGTCAGGTTCTCGGGTTCAAAGTCGAATTGCCGCATGGTCAACACAGTCGCATGGGGACTTTCCTTCAGGAAACCATCGAAGATTTTGGCCGCTACCGATGGTTCGAAATGGTAACCATCCGAGCAATCCTTTACCTGTTGCGAATCGGCCCCATATTTCTCGACGTAATGGGCTTTAATTCGACCAACAAATTCAAGAAACAATCCCCCCGTAGCTCCCCGTGTGGCAATATCCGTAGCTCCCAGACCGTTGGCAGGCAAGCCGCCAATATAAGCCGTTCGTTCCAGAATCAGCGATTTTTTACCTAATCGGGAAGCGGATACCGCTGCCATAATGCCACCGGGCGTAGCCCCCACAATAATGAGGTCATAGTCATTTTCGGCCCGTGAGTTATTACTAACAGCGTGGATTTCGGGAATTCCGGCAGTAAGGGCAAGGCTACTCAAGCCGGATAGTTTCAGGAAATTTCGTCGGGTTGTCGGCATTTTACGGCTACAAAGTTGAAAGGTGCTGTTCGGGATCAGTGTTTTTGCAAACTAGATGCTATAAAATCTAGCTTGGACGAGTGATAGTGAGCCTATCTAAACTTTCGATAATCGGGTCATAATTAGTTCTTTGTCATCCCGACGCAGGAGGGATCTTCGGTAGAGTCCATAAACTAACCCTCCACCGAAGATCCCTCCTGCGTCGGGATGACAAAACACTCAACTTTATGCCTATTTATAAAAGTTTAAACAACTCTAGTATTTATGCAAACACACTATTGGTCACGATTAGGAGCACATTCGGGTAGCGTTCTACTCAAAAATACCCACCTTTTTCCGTGATTTCCTGAATCGTCTGGCCTTCGTGAACCCAATTAAAAATCATCTTTTCGTTCGCAATAATTTCCTCGGCCCGCATGAGAACACTGTAAGCGATTTCGCGCGGAACAACCAGTACGCCATCGATATCACCCAACACAATGTCGCCGGGTTTAATGGTTACGTCGCCAATCTGAATTGTGACCTGATAATGCGTAATGAGACACCGACCGAGACTACCGTTCGAGATTCGGTATTTGTAGAAAACCGGTAGTTCGGCTTCCAGAATCTGGTGCGTATCGCGAATGCCGCCATCAATGCAGGCCGCTTTCACCTTCTTGCCTTTGGCCGTTGCCGTCATAACGCCCCCCCAAAGCGTAGCCTTACTATCGCTGGTTGTATCCCAGACCACAAAGGCATCTTCGTGCATCTCTTCGAGCATTTGGGTGCGGAATTCCATCTCACCCCGGATCATGGCATTAGGAGCACTTTTTACGGTAAAGGCAAAACCTGCCACCGTTCGGTATTCGCGTAAGGGTAAAATATGACCGGGCAATGCCTGATTCAATAGACAAAATTCGCGCATGACGTCATTGACAGCCCCCGTATAGAGCTGCTCAAACCGTTGCAATAACTCTTTGTCGGGGATAGGGAACGTGGTGTCGGAAACGCCTTCACGCTTTTCGATCAACTTCTCCAGATTCATCAATCCGACTTCTTTCTTATACTGATCGACACTCATGATTTTTCGTTTAGATAGTTTATAATCAATTGAATAATGTAATTCCTTTTGTGTTTAGCGTTACAGTCTGCAACTGCCCTTTTTCTGCTTCGGTAACCACCAGACCGAGTTTGCCCGTTGGGTCGAAAGCGCAATTCGTTGGGTTCTGGCCAGCAGTGTTAATTTTCTGAATGACTTTTCCTTCGGGCGAAACCACGTGGATATAACCCGTTCCATAGACGGCTACATAGAGCTTTCCATCTTCGCCAAACGCCATGCCATCGGGACCGCCCGGTCCTTGTGGACCTTCAACCGTTGCCCATACAGCCGCATCAGTCCACTCGCCGGTTGCCGCATTCCAGTTGCCTTTCCAGAGTCGATGTTTGTAGGTTTCGGCCAGCACCAGCGTTTTACCATCGGCACTGAATGCCAGCCCATTCGGAAAGTATTTCTCTGTGGTAAATTTCTTCACACGGCCGTCCTGCATTCGAACCACAGCATAGCCAGTCGGTTCCTGACGCGATTCGCCGGGGCAGGTAAAGACCAGATTACCCGCCGAATCGAATGCCAGATCGTTGGGTTTGTTAAGCGGTTTGCCGTCGATTTTGTCCAGAATGGTTGCTGCTTTTTCGGTGACTGGATCGAAGCGCCGGATGCTGCGTTGCGCCGAATCGCAAAACCAGACCGTTCCCTGTTTGTCGATGGCAATGCCATTCGGTCCTCCGCCCACACGAAAGCGTTTTAGCTTTCCATTTTTGTACTGAACCAGACTTTCACCTTTCAATTCAACCACCCACAAGCTTCCGTCAGCCGCAAACGCAGGACCTTCAGGGAAGTTAAGCCCGGTTGCCAACGTAGTGAGTGGGCCTTTCGTTGACATAGCTGGTTTTGATAACGTGTTCATCATAACTTATTGGCTAACTTCTTTGTCCCGGTCGAAAAACAGGAAGGCTCCTGCCCAGAGAAACAGACTTCCCAACACGTACACGCCCGATAAGCTAGCCAGCCCGGCTGTCAGCCCTAGTGTTGGTTTTAAAACGCCCAATAAGTAGGGGGCAAACGAGCCGATCAGGAAGGCGCAGGCCAGCATCAAACCGTAAGCAGAGGACCGGATTTTCGGCGATACCACTTCGTAAAGCGAGGCTACAATGTTGGAATCGTACCAGCCCCGGAAAATGCCAAACAGAAACAAGGCTATGTAGGTGAGCAGCTGTGTATTGCTCATACTGATGCCGTAGATGAACGGCGCGCCCAGCAACAACCCTGATGCCTGCACAACCAGTCGACTCCGGGGATTGGATTTAGCGTAATAATCCGAAATTTTGGCTCCTGACAGCACCCCTAAAAAAGCACCGAGGTGGTGATAAAACAGGGACGAAAAACCGGCATCGGTCAAACTCATGCCAAACTTATCGACCAGAAATGACGGCATCCAGGTTAGGTACCCAACATTCACGAACACCATACAGCCAAAACTCAGTGTGAGCATGATCACGGTAGGTTTTCGGGCGACGATACGAGCTGTTTTACCAATTTCGGCCCACATCTGTTGCCGGCTTTCTGCCGTCGACCCAACAACATCTTTCGGGATTCGGGCAAAGAATACGAACGCCAGCACAACCCCCAGACTACCAAATAGATAAAAAGCTTTTTGCCAGCCGTAGTGCTCGCCGATGTAGCCAGCGATAATGCCACTTAGAATGATTCCGAAGTACACCGCCGTTTGGTGAATGGACAGCGCAAACGAACGCTTTTCCTTGTAGGTTTCGCCTAACAACGCATTCGCCGAAGGTGCGTAAAATGCTTCGCCACCACCCGTTGCCATGCCACGTAGCGCAATGAACTGGATAACGCTCGAACAAAAACCCGTCAGCAACGTAGCACACGACCAGAACAGTAGACAAAACCCGAGAATATTCCGGCGCGAAAATCGGTCGCCGATGAACCCGGCAATGGGAACCAACAACCCATAGGTCCAGACCAGGGCCGACGCAATCAGGCCGAGTTGAGCATCGGTCAGGCCAAGATCTTTCCGAATGAGTGGCAATACGACACTGAAAATCTGCCGGTCGGCCTGGTTCAGGAAGAAAGCCAGCCAGAGCAATGCCAGCAACTCCCAGCGGAAGCCAGTCGGTTTTTTAGTAAGGGAAGGCGGTGAATCAACCATGATTAAGGGAGTTTAGCGGTTGTAGGGGCAGCATTCCAGGCACTGACGGTCAGGCTGGCTTTCGAACGAGTTTCGGGCTCTCGCCAGATCACATCGAGGTCAATTTCCTGCGTTTCGCCGGGAGCAATCCAGGTAAAATTGTCGGATGCCACAATGGCCCGCTTCGTTCCTGTAATGTCCAGTTTGGCCATGAATGCAGGGACTTTACCCGTATTGGTTACCTTCACCCGAAGCTGACTTTGGTCTGCTCCAGTAGGTTTCTGACTCACCACTGAAGCCGTCAGCGACGTAGTGCTCTTAGACACAGTCGGTTTCAGAAACGGCCCTTTTTCCAGCGTAGGCCAGGGAATTGGGTTGCTGATGTATTTCTGATAAAAATCCTCGTTTTCGAGCATCGATAAACTGCGTGGATAATAGGACGACCGCGATAGAAGCTTGCCCGAAGCATTCCGAAGTTCGGCAACAATGAGTATGTAGCGGTCTCGGTAGTCCGCCGGAATAACGAATTCGCCCAAATTCTCAGAACTCACCGAGGTACCACCCGCAACATTGACGTTTTGCTGTTTCTTCCAGAGTTGTTTGAACGTATCGTCAAGAACCAGTACGGAAATCGTTGCGCCGGGTATTGCCTGTGGTAACGAATGCATTACGTTGACAGGCAACTTAATCCGTTCGCCTGCTTTCCAGAGCAGACGCGGAATGTCAACTGCAATATGCGTAGGCTCGTAGGTCCGTTTGAGAAAGTAATAGGGAGCCCCCGCGTTGCCAAACCAGTCCATCATCTGAATGGCGATAACGGGCCAGTGTCGTTTGAATACCCACGGCAGTAACCCTGTTGTAACCGGATAATTGCCCTGCATTTTTTCAGAGAACACCTGATAAAACTCCCCGGCCCCAATCTGCGACGCTTCGGTCACAGATTCGATACTTGGATCGTTCATGTCGGCAATATGTGATGCCCGACTCAGCATGCGCGGTACGCGGCTGGGGCCGTATTCGGTAAAGTGGTGAATGAACTCCGGGTGGTCTTTATAAAATTCCTTATCCCACATGCGCCCCAATCCAGTAAACTCTTTGTTATCAACGGTTTCGTAGAACATGTTGGCCTCAGGCATCGAGTGCATTCCCGTTTCTGATATCCAGGGTTCGTAGCGGTAGCCAACACCGTACCAGGTCGGGTCCATGTCGGGGTAAGTATGAAGGCTGCCGTCGTCAGGTGTGGTGCGGACGTAAAGTCGAGATTTATCGAAAATGTCCAGATTGCGCTCCAAAATACCCATCGTGGCAGCGTTGCCATACGAATAGGGGTTAAATTCGTTGCCTCCACACCAAACCGCCAGCGATGGATGATTCCGCAACCGAACGATGGTCTGCACAACTTGCGCTTCCCAAATGTCCTGTGGATACAGGGGAGTATCCTGATTGCCAATTGGGAAATCCTGCCAAACCATGATGCCTAACTCGTTACAGATTTCGTAGAAGTGCTCGGTTTCGAGTAGGCCACCGCCCCAGATGCGGATCAATTGAACACCCATTTTTTTTGCGGCTTCAAGCGTCCAGCGGTAGCGTTCTTTCGAGGTTTCGAGCAATACGTCCTGCGGGGTGAAGTTCATTCCTTTCACAAAAAACTTCCGGCCATTGACCACAAACTGCCAGTTTTCCCAACGATCTGCAGTACGCGGACCAGCCGACGCAATCCGCTCGATGGTACGTATGCCAAACGGAAATTGAATCTGGTCAACAACCTGATGATCTTTTTTAAGCACCACTCGAACCGTGTAGAGATTGGCTTCGCCCAGTCCGTTCGGGTGCCAGAGTTTAGGATTCGTTACGGTTAACTCATCGTCAAACCAGGTACGCCCTTTGAAGGCTTTGAATGGTTTCTCCTGCGTAAAGGCAACTTTCCCGGCTTTATCAACCAATTCGACAACTACGGATAAGTTGGCATTGGAAAGTGTAGTGCCCGGTACACGGCCATCGTAATGGTGCATCTGCGCGTTTTTCCACGGATGCAACTGGTAACCGAGTGAATTGGTATCGACTAGTACTTCACTCGAAAAGTGAAGCGTGGCTTTTCCGTTCTGGATGGCCGTCGTGGTCAGATAAGGTCGTTCGAGGTGATAGGGCTGCATAATTTCGAGCCGGACATCCTGCCACATACCCACACTGAAAAACATCTCGCAACCCGAGCTCCCTGAAATAACCCACGGCTTGATAATTCGGCCACTGGCGCGTGGGTTGTAACCTTTGCGCATCTCAATCATGTACTCTCCATTACTATTTCGGGGCAGACTTTCGTAATCAGTGGCTTTATTACCCCAATTACCCGCCCGAACCTCAACAATCAGCACATTGTCACCTGATAATTTCAGGAGCTTACTGATTTCAATTGTTGGTCCGCCGAACATGCCTTCGTGAACGCCTAACAAGGTGCCATTCAGCCATACTTTCGAGAAGTAATCGACGCCATCGAAGCACAGAAAAGCGTAGCTGCCGGTTTTGGCACTGACGGGTGTCGGGAAGGTTTTGCGGTAATACCACACCTTCTCATCCATGAACTTATACTGGTCGGAGTTTTTGTGGTAATAGGGGTGAGGCAACTTTCCTGCCTTGAAATACGACCAATGTACTGAATTCGGGATGCTGGTCTGGAACGGATCTTTTCGGTTAAGCAGTTCTTTAAAAGAAGCAATCGGCTGGTCGGTGTGCGACAGTTCCCAGCCATCGCCCGACAAGGATATATGCTGCGCTCCCGTTCGAGGGGTAATGCGATAGGGCTGCCAGAGCTTTGGGGCAGTCGTATCGGACTGAGCCGAAACGAGATTCGACAGCAGTAGACTGAGAATAAAAAGAGTAAGGTTCTTCATCGTATGATTGAGATTAAGCGTCTCTGTAAGGTCCCAGTTTTCCATAGCCCCGCATCAGCAATAAGCCTCCGTCGATGGTAATGGTCGAGCCAGTCATATAGCTGCCTGATGCGATTAAATCGACTACTACACTGGCGATTTCTTCCGGTTGCCCCAATCGCCCGGCGGGTATGCCATCGGCTACTTCCTGAAGCAAGTCTGGATTTTCCCAAACCGCCCGATTGATGTCGGTTTGAATGGCTCCAACCGCCACGGTATTGACTCGAATATTGTGCGGGCCTAACTCCATCGCTACGCCTTTCATGAGTGTTTCAAGTGCCCCTTTGGTGGCTCCGTAGAGCGTCAGTCCCAGCCCCGGTCGAATGCCATTGACCGATGTAATAGTCCAGATGCTACCCGCTACGTTGTGCTTCACCATATTTCGGGCAACCGATTGTGTCAGGAACGTAGTGCTTCGAAAGTTGACAGCGTTGAATTGCTCGAAATCAGCTTCCGTTACGTCCAGAAAGTGCTTTTTGTACGAAACACCGGCATTATTTATCAGAATATCCAATCCTCCTGCTACTGCCCAAGCCTGTTCCCCTAGTTGGATAGCCTGTGCGGTTTCCTGCAAATCGGCTTGTAATAGGTGAGCCGTACCTCCTTTCTGTCGGATAAAGTCCGCAACGGTTTCGGCATCTTCCCGGTTTTCGTGGTAATGCACGACTACGTCGCAACCTTCTTCGGCTAGCTGCAAGGCAATGGCTTTACCGATTCCCTGTGATGCCCCGGTGACAAGGGCTTTTTTATGTTTCAGACGCATGATGGAACGCAGATTATCAAGATTCTTATGATTTTTCATGATCATCATTCATCATAAAAATCATAAGAATCCGTGTTCTATTTATTACATTCCACCAACTGTTGGATACCAATCGGGTCGGTACGGGTCCTGGTGGAAACGGGCGTAGTAATCGCCTTTCTCTTCGTAATATTTTTCGTAATGCTTCATCTTGTCTTCATCCAGCGACACGCCTAAGCCGGGACCGGTTGGGACTTTGATGGCCCCATTTTCGTACTTCATCAGTCCGCCTTCGATGATGTCGTCGGTGAGGTAATGGTAGTGTGCATCGCCCGCGAAATTCATTTGAGGAATGGTCGACGCGGTGTGGATCATGGCCGCCAGCTCGATACCGAACTCGGCTCCGGAGTGCATGGCAACGCCCAGGTTGAACGTATTGCAGACGGCCGCCAGATCTTTCACCCCACGAGGTCCTTCCCAATAGTGAATATCAGTCAACACAATATCGACCGACCCCATCCGAATGGCGGGGGCCAGGTCATCGAATTTGGCTGGATACATGTTGGTAGCGATCGGAATCCGAATCTGTTTGCGAACGGCCGCATTGCCTTCAAGCCCCCACGACGGATCTTCGAAATATTCGATGTTGAGGTCTTCCAGCCGACGGCCAATCTGTACGGCGGTCTGCACCGACCAGAGGCCATTTGGGTCAATGCGTAGGCCGAAGTCGTCGCCGAGTTTCTCGCGGCAAAGCTCCAATACCCGCGCTTCTTCTTTCGGTGATTTCACACCCGCTTTCAGCTTCATCGAATTGACGCCCAGCGTTTCGTGAAGCTCGACGCAGAAATCGGCCATGTCTTCCGCCGTTTCGTCGTGCCTGCCATCGCCGGGCCGGTCGTAACGCCAGAACAGGTACGCGATAAACGGCACCTCGTCGCGAACACGCCCGCCCAGCAAATCACTTAATGGACGATTCAGCACTTTGCCCTGAATGTCGAGACAGGCCATTTCGATGGCTGCGTAAAGCCGGGCGTTCGACATGTAGTAAATGCTACGGAGTACTTTTAGCTTGATTTTTTCAAGATGAAATGGATCTTCGCCAACGATACGCGGCTTTAGTTTTTGCAGCGCTCCCCGCTGATCCCCCCCTCCTACTTCGCCCAGGCCAACGATACCTTCGTCGGTAATGATTTCGAGAATGGTTCGCAGGAAATAACCGGGGTGTACGCCCGTATTATGGCGTAGTTGAGCGTTGAGTGGGATTGCGACGCAGCGCGTACGGATGTCAATGATTTTCATGAGCGAAAAGGTGAATGAGTGAAAGGGCGAAAAGGCCTTTTCATTCGTTCAGTTAATGTTTATAAGTCAAGTTGTACGGTACTGGGTTGACCTTTAGCCAGCTTAAATGTCTTTTCGATAGTCTTCTTGCCGACAGTCACTTTTACGGTATAGTCGCCATAAAAGCCCCGGAATGTGATCGGTTTTCCATCGGTTATGGATGTCGTGAGTGAGGTTTTCCACTCCTTGTTAATCAAATCGTTAAGAACTGTAAATGCTGGTTTGGGCGAAAAGTCGCGATTGAGTAGCCCACCATTCCATTTGTCTTCACCGGCCACAGCCGTACCGTCGACGGTATTCCAGTAAATAATCGCTTCGACTGCCGGATGACTAAACCAGATTTGGTAGAAGTTTCGAGCCATTTTAGCCTGTTGCTGACGACCCGCTTCGTTGTAGGGCAGGGTGGGAAACGTAATTTCCGATACGTGCAGGGGTACACCGAATGAACCAAGCAGATCCATAGCCCGAAACAATTCGGCAGGCGTGTGCGCCAAGCCCTTTACAGTGTTGTCGAACATGGGCTGTTCAAACAAATGGAACTGCATCCCAATTCCGTCAATGCGGGCACCTTTGAGTTTCAGGTTCTCGATCAGGAGGTAATAGGGTGTGAATTCACGGCGGTATCCCTGCCACGAACTGGGTGTATTTTCATTGATAAATAGCCGTGTACTTTTGGGGAAATAGGCTTGTGCCGCCCGAAATGCTTTACTGGCGTAGTCTGATGGCATCGGGACTTTATAACGGGAAATCAGTAGCTCGTTCGTTACGTCCCAGGTTTTGATGGTTTCACCGTAGCGTTGGGCCAGTTCCTGAATATGGTGGTCGATTATCGGTTGCATTTTCGCTGTATCGGTCGGCATCCAATCGGGAATGGCAAACATGGCTTCGTCCCAAACAAGCGTGTGCCCGCGTGGGGTGATCCCATTTTTACGACAAAAGTCGAGCGCTACATCGGTGGGCGGTCGGCGGTAAATGGGTTTACTATCAGCCGTGTAGCGCGGTTTGCCCTGTTCAGGTTCCAGCGTTTTCCAGTAAAAAGGAATCGTAGCCAGATTGAACATCGACTTAAAAAACGACTCGTATTTTTCATTTTCCTGCGCCGTCGGAAACCCGTTCAGCATAAAGATATTAGCCCCAAACAGAAACGCATGTTTGGTCTGTCGAATGTCGACGGTCGCTTTGCGAATCGGTTTACCCTGTTTATCGACCAAGGTTAGTGTGAAATCGCCCTTTCGGTGGGTTTCAATACCTTGTTGAATACGTGCTTCAGTGGCCGGGTCGCTCCACAACGAATCGTATCGAGCCGATTGAGCCAGACTTTGGCCCACCACAAAGAGGAAGAAAAGACTCAGACAACGCATACTATAAAGCTTTATTTATTTGCTGTTTCAATCCAGTATAACTACCTGTGTGCGGACACCACTTTTCGGAAACTGAACTTCTTTCTCATATTTCCGGCCGTTTCGTTGCGTAACGATTTTATACGTACCATAGAAACCACGATAACTGACCGCGTTATTTTTGGGCGATGCCGTCAGGTTTGTGCGCCATTCCTTGTTAATCAATCGGTCAAGAACGTCGTAAGCAGGCTTTTTGGTAAAGTCGCGGTTCATAAGGCCACCTTTCCATTTGTCTTCGCCGGGAACTACCGTACCGTCTGATTTGATACGTGCCGGAGCTGCCGTTCCATCGACCAGATTCCACCAGATAATGCCTTCTACTTTCGGATGGCTAAACCAAAGTTTGTAGTAGTTCTCCGTCATCACTGCCTGGTATTCAGGCCCTTTTTCGGATAGAGCCGATACGGTAATTTCGGTGATATGCAGCGGCAGATCGAAATCAGAGTAGAGATCGAGTGTGCTAAACAACGTGGTGGGCGTCATGGCTTTCCCTTTCAGAATCTGCTCATATTCTGGTTCACTGAAGTTGTGAAACTGTAGACCAATCGCATTGATTTTGGCATTACGAAGCCGTAGGTTTTCGATCAGTAGGTAGTCAGCGTTGTATTCGCGTCTGTTGCTACGATTCCAGATTCCGGTTGTAAAGTTGAGCGTAAACACATTGCTGTTCGGAAATACACGTTCACTTTCCTTAAACGCCTTGAAAGCAAAGTCTTTGGGCATCAGCACGTCGGGGTGGCGGTCGGTGACCTCGTTCACCACATCCCAGATCTGAATGTCGTGTCCATACCGTTCCGCGATTTCGCCAATTCGCTTACTAATTTTCTGCTCCATGATTTTCTCGTCTTTGGGCAGCCAGGTTGGAATCGACCAGCGTTGATTGTCCCAAACGAGCGTATGGCCTTTGGGCGTGATGTTATTTTTCCGGGCAAACTCCAGCACTACGTCGGGTGCCGGGCGACGGTAACTATATGGGCTATCTTTGCTGAAGCGCAGTTTACCCGGCTCCGGCTCCAGTTCGGGCCAATAGAAGGGAACCGTTACGAAGTTGAACAGCTTCGTAAAGTACTCTTCGTAGAGTGCGTCTTCTTTCGGATTCCTGAACCCTTTCACCATAAATCCATTGGCCCCGAAGTAAAAGTCATGGTGAGTTTGGGTTAGAGAAACCTCGCCCGGCGAAACCGGATTGCCGTCCTTATCGGTAAACTGAATGGTAAAAGCACCCATGCGGTTTTCGCGGATACCGTCGGCAATACGTTGTTGCACTGCCGGATCACTCCATTGATTTTTGTAGTCGTCGGAAAGCTGAGCCGACGCCTGAAAAGCGCAGGCTATCAGCAACATACTAATGATAAACTGTATCAGTCGCATACGGTAATGCTGTAGTTTAACGAGGTTAAAGGAAGCCCTGAAAGTGAACAATCAGGTAGTCAACAGGGGGTCAACTACCTGACCAATCAACCTATCTGAAATAAAGAGTAGAATGTAGTTATCGTTGATGGTAACAGATTAATGCTAGGTTCTACCCTACACGATGCAAATGTCTTAATAGCCCGGATTCTGATCGGTGGCGGCAAGGGCCGTGTTGTAATTCAACTCCGATACCGGAATGGGCCAGAGGAGGTGCTTGTCGGCTACATCTTTCCCAACCGCAGCTTTAATAACGGCCTTTAGTTTGTCGGTACCTAACCGCTTTAGATCGTGCCAGCGCTTTGCTTCCAGTTGGGTTTCGTACCCCCGCTCTTTCAGTACCAGATCGTTAAAGGTACTAGCGGTATAATCGCTTAGTTTGAAATCAACGGCGGAGACGGTCGTTGGATTAAAGCCATACGCACGTCGGTGTACCTGATTGAGAGCTTCCATGGCATCAGCCGTTGGGCCGTTACCTGCCCGGCTTGTGGCTTCGGCGTAGAGAAGCAGCACATCGGCGTAGCGATACATGGGGAAGTCGTTACCACAGGCATCCTGAAACGGGGCCTGCGGGTCAATGAATTTTTTACTAAGCGTACTGGTCGGGCCCAGGCCAAGATCCCAGACGTACCAGTTGCCTTTGCGTAAATCCTTGTCGTCCCAGGCTGCGTAGACAGAATTCCGTACATCGGAGCTAATGCCGTAGAAGCCTCCCGCAGCGACAAATTTGGTACCGGGGTGATTAGGGAACATAACAAAATACATTCCCTGCCCTGCCTGGCGGGTATACTTAAGGTAAAAAATTTCCTCGGTTGTTGTCACTACAGACGGGCCGAAGATATTCTGTAGATCATCAGTTTTTGTAATGGGCACAAGCGAGTATTTGCCCGATTGGATTACCTCGCTGGCTTTGTCGCGGGCTTCGGCGTTTTTCCCCTGATAGAAATATACATCGGCCAGAACGGTTTTAGCCGACCATTTCGACGGGTGACCTACCTGAGCAGGTTTGTCGGGCAGGGTTGTTTCGGCATTCTGAAGATCGGAAACAATTAACTGATAAACGTCGTTGAGAGAACTCCGCTTAACGTTGGGCTGGTCAAGGTTCGCTTCCGTACGCAGAGGTACTGCACCCCAGTTTTTGGCGAGCGTAAAATAGGCCAGCGCCCGCAGGAAACGTGCTTCTCCTACATATTTCGCAATGTCGGTGGCCGAAACACTTTTGGCCTTGGGCGCATTCTGAATGACCAGATTTGCATTCCGAACGCTGAGGTAGAAGACTGTCCACATATTGCCTACCCGAACAATATTTGTACTGTTTAACCCCTGAAAATCGCTCAAGATGGCGTAACTACTCCCCGACCGACCGTAACAGTAATCGGTATAGGCTTCCAGTTGGGCCGCATATTCGCCCCCAATACCACTGGTGGCGTTGCGCAGGCCACTATAAACGGCAGCTACGGCAGCATCCAGTTCGCTGGTTGTATTATAAAATGTTTCGACGGCAATGGATTTGGGGTGTTCTTCCAGTACATCCTGGCAGGACGAAAACAGTACTGAGAGTAAAAGAAACGGAGTTAGGCCGGGTCGGAGAGAAGACCATTTTCTAACGTAGCGATGTAAAAAAGTAGGTATGAAATTCATGGCTCAGCAAGGCCTTGGTTTAGAGTGATTAGAAGCCAATTCGCAACCCAAACGTGACCGATTTGGTAGTCGGGTAAGTATAATAGTCGATGCCCTGCCCGATGGAATTGGCTCCCCCCAGCGAATTGACTTCGGGGTCCCACCAGGAATAGTTGGTGATGGTGAGCAGATTTTGCCCACTGGCATAAATCTGTATCCTGCGCAAACCGTTAAGTCCCCACTGTTTCAGGGGCAGTGTATAAGCTAACTGAATGTTCCGGAGCCGCATAAACGAGCCGTTTTCAATATTCCGGTTCGAGAAGTTATAGGAGTTTTTACTCGAAATAATTGGGTACTTCGCGTCGGTGTGCGTTGGTGTCCAATGGTTGAGGTATACCTCACGGGGCATGTTTAAGCCGTAATTGAAATCGAGCGTATTGCCAATCGCGCTGAGGTTTGCCAGGTCATTCCCCTGCACACCCTGAATAAAAAATGACAGTTCCAGCCCCTTGAAAGATACCGACGAGTTGAAGCCGTAGATAAACTTTGGATTCGGGTTGCCAATAACGGTTTTATCGTTCTGATTGATGACACCGTCGCCGTTTAAGTCCTTGTAAACAACCTGCCCTTTATCGGAATAGCCCTGCTCAACGTAGCCATAGAAAACGCCTACGGGTAAACCCTGCCGGAGTAAGTTGGCCGCATCAGAAATCAGTGTAACATTGAAATTACCACCCAGAATATCCTGATTATTGTAGAGTGTAACGACTTTACTGCGGTTGAACGCAATATTGGCCGATATATCCCACTTAACCGCTTTGTCGATCAATCGGCCATCCACCGAAAATTCGAAGCCTTTATTCTGAATCTCTCCCACGTTACGGATGGTTGTGGTATACCCAAATGAACTGGGCAATTGCACCGTATTGAGCAAATCGCGGGTGTTTTTTATGTAATAATCAGCCGTAGCATGCAGACGATTGTTGAAAAAGGACATATCGACACCCGCATCGGTTTGTTCTGTCGTCTCCCATTTCAGGTCGCCGGGTAGGGTTGTACTGGGGGCAAACGTTGTGTAGAGGGCATCATTGAAAACCGTTTTGCCCGATGAGAGCATGTTGAGCGTTGCATAGGCATTGATTGCCTGACTACCCGATAAGCCCCAGCTCGCCCGTAATTTGAGGTCCGACAGAAAGGCGATGTTTTTCATAAATGGCTCCTCCGATACACGCCAGGCCAGCGCGCCGGAAGGGAAATAGCCCCATTTGTTGCCGTCCGAATATTTCGATGAGCCATCGGCCCGGAAGCTAACGGTGGCCAGATAGCGGTTGTTAAAGCTGTAATTAATACGACCCAGATAAGACAGGAGCGTACTGAAACCATAACTTGTACCCGGTATGCCGGGTGTAGTGGCCGATGCCAGATTATACGTCTCGGTGACGTTGCTGAGAAAGCCCGTGCCCGAACCACTCAATGAGGTGTTGAGAAAATCCTGGTACGTAAACCCCGCTACAGCCGCCAGACTGTGTTTCTGACCAATTGTTTTTAGGTAGCTAACCGTATTTTCGCTGAGCAAACTGGTGGCTCTCGTTACCCCAACGCTGGCATTGCCCAACGAGTTGATCAGCCTGGTTGTCTGATACGTATCGGTGCGGTCATCGGCATTCTCAATACCACCCGATATTTTTATAGCTAATCCATCGAACGGTTTAAAGGTCAGGGCTGCATTGGCCAGGATTCGGTTTGCATCTAATTTGTCGCTCGTTTCATTGATCACGTTGATGGGGTTAACAATGCCATTGGAGATAAACGAATAGGCTGTTGTTAAGACCCGATAGCTACCATCATCGTTATAAGGTGTCAGAGTGGGCGGGGCCGAAATGGCTGCAGAAATCAAGGTTGATCCCCGATTACCACCTGAGTTATTCTGGCGATTGGACGTGATTTTACTTAAAGTGGCCCCATAAGTCAGTGAGAATTTAGAACTGACATCGGTAGTGATATTCGCACGCAATGAATACCGCTTAAAATCGCTGTTGGGAATGATTCCCTGTTGCGTAAACAGGCTTCCACCAATAGAGAAACGAGTTTTTTCGGTACCTCCATTCACCGTTAGGTTGTGGGTTTGCATGGGCGCTTTCCGGAATACCATGTCCTGCCAATCATAACTCTGGCTAAACCCGTCGATCTGAGACTGGGTAAAATAGGGGGATTTGCCATCGTTAGTAGCTTGCTCGTTGTAAAAGGTCGCATACTCTTTCGCATTCATCAGATCCAGTTTTTTCCGAAGCGACTGAATGCTATAGCTTCCTTCATAGTCCACCTGCACTTTGCCCGCTTTACCCTGTTTCGTCGTGATAATAACCACACCATTCGCCCCGCGCGATCCATAGATAGCAGTGGCCGACGCATCTTTGAGAATTTCCATCGACTCGATGTCGTTGTTGTTCAAAATAGACGGACTGCCACCCGCAATAGGGAAGCCATCAATCACATATAAGGGTTCGTTGCTTCCCTGAACCGAGTTTGCCCCCCGAATTCGAACACTAATTGATGCGCCCGGCGCACCTGTATTTTGAATCACCTGTACTCCTGGAGCTCGACCCGACAAAGCCTGTAACACATTGGGAGCTGGAAACGAAGAGAGCTCTTTAGCTTTTACCTGAGCGAGTGAGCCGGTTAAATCGCTTTTACGTACCGTGCCGTAGCCAACCACAACAACCTCATTGAGTTGCCGTGTATCGACAGCTAACTCCACGTTGATAGCAGACCGACTGCCAACAGAAACTTCCTGGCTCAAAAAACCAACTGACGAAAAGACCAGGGTCGCATTCGCCGGATTGGGAACCGAGATCCGATAATTACCAGAAGCATCGCTGGTAGTACCCGTAGTGGTACCCTTCAGAGATACAGTGGTGCCGGGTAAGGGGTTCTTATCGCCCGCGCCGGTTATCTGACCAGATATAACGACTGACTGCGCCCATGCCGTGGCAGCACTCCATATCGTCATACAGGCAAGCAGCCACGTAAACGTAAAATATTTCATGAGATTTAGGAATTAATTTTATATTATAAAAATCAATTTTACTCTATTGCAATAGTAAGGCCATTTATGGATTAACTCCAAATTCTTTCTTGATTTTTCATAAAAAATTCCATTTTTAGCAGATGATAGTTTTTCAGTGGGGCATAAAAAAAAGGCCGAAGCCTTTCTAAAATTTACTTATATATGCCTCTATATCAACTTATTATTTATTTCGTCTGCACATTTTCGAAGTGATAGTACCAATTTCCGTTTATCAATAGCCATATACCGATACTCGGGCAAATAGATGCTCAGGCTAGAGACGACAAGGCCGTGCTTATAAACTGGAACAGCCAGGCCAATAACATGACGATTCGGGATGGTTTGTAGCGCTAATTTTTCCTGACTTATTACCGACAAGGCTTCATATAGCTGATCTTCCGACAGAATTTCTGGCCAGGAATCGCCTACGGGAAGGCCATATTTACTGACAAAGCGTTGAATTTTTTCGTTGGGCAACATAGCCAGCAGGAGCCGCCCCGAGGCCGAATCATATATGGGTTTTACGTCGGCAGTACGTACTTGCAAATCCTGTTCAGCAAACGTTCTATGGATTACAACTCGCTGATTATCTTTAAGTATAGCCAGCAGACAGTTTTCGTTGACCGATTGCGTTAGTACATTCATTGGTTCACGCGCTGCTTCGAGCAAATCTTTTTGATAAGCTTCATTTCCAGTTAGTCCGTATGATTTGGCACCCAGAATGTAGCCTTTCTTCGTACCAATCTGTTCGACATAACCGCGCGTTACTAAGGTTTTCAAAATATTGGCACAGGTCCCGTGGTTCAGGCTTAATTCATCGGCCAATTCACCCAATGATTTTGGGTATTCAGGATCATTGGCGATTAGCTCCAGCAGGTCAAGTGCCCGGTTAATTACTTGAATCATTTAGTATGAATTTTATAATGCAAAATTATTCTAATAAACGACAAAATAAAGCAAATGCGACATTAGCGCCAATTCCTCACCCAGAGTAGCCTAAAATACAGGATAGGTTTTGCGCATGTAACTATGAAATGATCGTATGAGCGCAAATTCAATACCATTATTTAGAATCAGTATAAATAATTTATATTTTTGCAGGTAGACCCTAGACGTCAATTTATAACTATGAGCCAAGTAGAATTATTTGAACGAGAAAGAGCAACCAACTACAACCAGTTTGTGGAAGACTGGATACCGAATTATCAATATTTTCTGGATCGTTTGCCCAACCTATTGCGTGAAGCGACCTCTAAAAACTTGCTGGTCGTAGGATGCGGAACGGGCAACGAAATAAAACGATTTACCCAAGCGCCTGAGCATTGGGACATAACGGGCATAGACCCTTCTCCTGATATGCTGAATCAGGCCCATGAAAAATTACACGCTTATCAGAACGTTACCCTGGTTGAAGGCTTGGTGTCAGACCTTGACCCGGCCAAAAAATATGGCGCAGCTACTCTCCTATTGGTTTTGCATTTCCTTGACGATCAGGGCAACAAACTAAGCTTACTCAAAGACATTGCCGAACGACTAGAACCGGGTGCGTTATTGGTCATGCTGGATATTACTGGCGATAAAAATCAGATCAAGCAAAATCTAGCCATTCTTCGACTCCTTTTGCCGAACGATCTGGACGATGACCAGGTAACAAATCGCTTAAACCGAATAGAAAACGAACTTTATCCGGTTTCCGAAACAAGATTGGCAGACTTGTGTTTAGAAGCTGGTTTTGAATCACCGTTACGCTTTTTTCAATCAGCGATATACATGGGTTGGCTGACCAGAAAGAAATAAGCAGACAACAAGGTCTTCTCGGAAAATCTACGGAACTTTATTGGAGGTACATTGGCCAATAAACCGGGTTCTGTTGGCTTAGTGATCAATTACAGGCGATCAATTATGAAGGTAAAAATTACGATACTCGTTACGTCAGTCGCGTTGCTGGTAATGGCGTTTTTCTTTTCAGCCAATCAGAAAGCATCCCTTTTTAAGGTGCCAGCCCAGTTCCCAACGCCTGTTTATCCATTTGACAAAAACCCGTTGACCGAAGCCGGCATCGAGTTGGGCAAGACTCTATTTTACGATCCCCTGCTTTCGAAAGATAATACCATCAGTTGCGGCAGTTGCCACCAACAGGCATCGGGTTTTACGCATCCAGGCCAGGCGCTTAGCCGAGGTATCAACGATTTATCGACCAAACGGAACGCAATGTCCCTTGTAAATCTGGCCTGGTCGAGTCATTTTGGCTGGGATGGTAGTGTGCATGACCTCGATTTATTTCCGATGGTGCCCATTCAGAATGAAGCCGAAATGAATGAGTCACTGCCCAACATTCTGGCTAAACTGCGGCAAAAACGCGATTATCCGATGCTGTTTACGAAGGCATTTGGAAGCCCCGATATTACGAGTGAACGGCTTTTAAAAGCGCTCTCACAGTTTATGCTCACCATGGTGTCGGCCAATTCACGCTATGATCGAGCCGTACGGAACGAAGGGGCTACGTTCACCCCTGCCGAGCGGGCAGGCTGGATATTGGTCGAGCGGAAATGCAGCGGCTGCCATCCAGAGCCCTTGTTTACTGATTTCTCGTTTCGAAATAACGGTCTGTCCAACACAATGAACGACGATCAGGGGCACTTCGACATTACCTTAAAAAATGACGATCGCTATACGTTTAAGGTGCCTACGCTCCGCAATGTAGCTGTAACTGCCCCCTACATGCACGACGGTCGATTTGCTACTTTAGAAGAAGTCGTAGCCCACTATGGTTCGGGTGTCCAGCACGGCGAAACGCTGGATCATCTCCTGAAAAAAGACCGCGAAACGGGCATCCTCGGCATTTCGCTCACCCCTACTGAACAGGCAGATATCGTAGCCTTTCTGCATACCCTAACTGACGACTCGTTTCTGCAAGACTGCCAGTTTGCCGAATCCAGTATACCTGCGAAGTCTGTGATTAATTCAAGGGATAAATAAAGCCAAAAGTCCCAGGTTGAACGCATTAAAATAAGGCGTTTGTGAGAAAGACCGATCTTTGTGGTATGGATT
>NZ_BAAHBI010000009.1:0-65014 GCF_054776755.1 Spirosoma litoris
AAGTTCGCACCTCAAAATTCACACAGCTTTGGGGATTTTCCGTAAAGTTTAAACAGCCTCTTCATCAATAATTCTATACATCCAAGAAAATAGGCGTATTTTTATATTCTAATTAGTATCTTACTCCTATGCGCTTGTTTTCTTTTCTCGCACTCATCGTTAGTTTTCTCCACTTTTCCGTATCTGCGCAAACACTCACTTCATCCAAACTTCCTATCCTGATTATTAACACGAATGGGCAAACGATACCTGATGACCCAAAGATTGTAGCCAACTTACAGATTATTGACAATGGTACTGGGAAAACGAATACGGTAACCGACAAACCTTCCTTCAGCAGCAAAATCGGTATTGAATTACGGGGAGCTACATCGCAGCAATTGTTCCCGAAGAAACCGTACGGATTTGAACTACGCGACACTTCCGGGGTAAACTCTGTTAATGCCTCCATCCTGGGCATGCCATCCGAATCGGACTGGGTTTTGAATGCGACTTATAATGACAAAACCCTGATTCGGGAAACGCTCACCTATGATTTGAACCGGCAGATGAGCAAGTATTACACGCCACGCTACCGCTATTGTGAGGTCATCGTCAATGGTAGTTATAATGGCATTTACATTCTATTCGAGAAGATCAAGCGGGATAAAAACCGGGTCAATATTACTAGTATCAAAACAACCGATATATCGGGCGATGCCCTGACAGGAGGCTATATTTTCAAGATCGATAAAACCGAAGGATCGGCATCGCGCGAATGGAATTCGGCCTATAAAACCAATGGGAAAAATATCCTGATTCAGATTGACCGACCAAAGCCAGAAGACCTCGCCGAACCTCAATTTCAATACGCCAAACAATTCGTAACCGATTTCGAGAATGCACTGAAAGGTGAACAATATCAGGACTCGCTGGTGGGCTATCGAAAATATATCAACGATGATTCGTTTGTCGATTACTTGCTCTTGACGGAGGTCTGTAAAAATGTGGACGGCTATCGGCTCAGTTCATTTTTCTACAAAGACCGCGATAGTAAAGGCGGAAAATTGGTCATGGGACCAATCTGGGACTACAACCTGACCTATGGGAATGCCAATTATTGCAACGGCAATTCTTATCAGGGATGGGTATACGATTTTACCCGTACCTGCGCGACTGATGATTTTCAAATGCCATTCTGGTGGGATCGTCTATTGAGCGACAAAGCGTTTGCCAGCAAAGTTCGCATTAAGTATCAGGCTCTTCGCAAGAACGTACTCAAAACCGAACGGATTCAAAATTACATCGACTCGGTAGCTACAGAGCTGACCGACGCCCGTACCCGCAACTTCCAGCGTTGGCTCGTTATTGGTGTGTACGTCTGGCCGAATGGTTATGTGGGGCAAACCTATCAACAGGAAATCGATTACCTGAAAACCTGGGTTAAAAACCGATTAGAGTGGATAGACAACGCCATATTACCCTTTGGCTCCGACGTGCTAGCCACCGAACCTGCCGATGGATTTAAATTAACCATCAGCCCAAATCCATCCGCAGGTGATGTTACCATACAGTATCAACTTCAGCAGCGAACTAACGTGCGACTGATCATTACCGATGCCACTGGTCGACCGATGAATAGCCTATCCTGGCCTAATCAAGCAGCGGGCGATCATCAGGAAATAGTACCTGCTCGTTCTTTACCCACGGCACCGGGCACTTATGTTCTGCAACTTGACCTGGATGGGCAGCCCGTTAGCCGGAAGCTACTGCGGTTCTAAAACAACGACATTCCTTAACCAGAAAGCATACTACGCAAAAAAAGATCTTGGGGGTACCCTCTCCGTCAACTTAATTGTCATTCAGCTAATGAAGCTATTTTAGCTTTCGAGCCTACAGAATCAATCTAGTCTATGGGCCACTAACTAGCGAATTAAACCTGAATGATGATGCATCTAAAAATCTATTTCGTTCTTATTTTCTTTGGGCTATGGGCCAGATCCACGGTCGCGCAGACGCCGTTTTCTAGTCAGGAGATGGCAGATTTACAAAAGCGGGCCAAGGGCATCGAGATTGTCAAGGATACCTATGGTGTTCCGCACGTATATGCAAAAACCGACGCCGATGCCGTGTTTGGCCTTATGTATGTGCAATGCGAAGAATTCTTTGATAAAGTAGAAGCATCGCTAATTAGTCGATTAGGACGCACGGCTGAAACGGAAGGCGAATCCGCTATTTACCGCGATCTCTGGTCGCGCATGTTCATCGACTCTGCGCAGGCCGTTCAACTGTATAAAAAAACGCCAGCTTGGCTCAAGAAACTCTGCGACGCTCACGCTGCGGGCATTAACTATTATATAATCACCCATCCGGCCGTCAAGCCCAAACTGCTTACTCGGGTTGAGCCCTGGATGATCCTGATGAACAACGTACCCGCGATGGGTGGAAGCAATGTCAGTGAAGCCGATTTCAAAGCGTTCTATTTGAAAGAAGCCAATCAAAACCCAACCGTCAGCCGCAGTTTTACCGCTGAACCACCAAAAAATGACGGGTCAAACGGCTGGGCGCTGGCTCCCTCCCGCACGAAGAGCAAGAAAGCGATACTCTTTATTAACCCGCACGCCGAATACTACGGCCGGATTGAAATTCAGGTGGTTAGCGATGAAGGACTTAATTCGTATGGTGCGCCTTTCCTGGGCCAGTTCAATCTTTTTCAGGGGTTCAATGAATTCTGTGGCTGGATGCACCCCGTTTCGCTTTCGGATGCTAAAGATCTCTATGCCGAAGATATCGAGAAGAAAAAAGGGAAATGGATGTACCGTTACAACGGGGTCTGGAAACCAGTAGACAGCACTGTTATTGACGTACGTTACAAGAAAGGAAGGGGATGGGCAACCAGGAAATTCGTCATCTATCGTACGCACCACGGACCGGTTGTATATGCCACCGCTACTCGTTGGATTACCCTAAAAACCTTCGAGCCTAATATCGAGCTACTGGGTATGCACTGGTTGAAAATGAAGGCACGTAACCTGAAAGAATTTACGGCAGCTATTAACGCCCGAGCTATGGTTGGCAGTAATGTGGTGTATGCCGATAAAGCGGGGAATATCGCTTACTGGCACGGCAATTTCGTACCCAGGAAAAACCCATTGCTCGATTGGAAACGACCTGTAGACGGAAGCACGTCGGCAACGGAATGGCAGGGAACCCATGAGTTAACCGAAATACCACACTACATCAACCCGGCAAATGGCTGGTTACAGAACTGCAATTCAACCCCTTTGTATGGTGCTGGTGAGTTATCCACCGAAATGCTAAAGTTACCAGCCTACATGCTACCCGATGGCCACACACCTCGGGCCGTCCACGCTGTACGCGTATTAACGCCCCTGAAAAATGCAACAATGGACGATGTTATTGCCGCTTCGTACGATACGTATCTGCCTAGTGGAGAGCGGTTTATTCCCAGTCTGATTGCGGCATACCAGTCAATAACGAATGACTCTCTCAAGACAAAATTGGCACAACCGATAGATGTCCTACAGAAATGGAACTTTAAAACAGATACAAACTCGGTGGCCACGACACTAACCGTACATTGGCTGGAAAAAGTCATTGCGTTGGACATGGCCCGTTTGCCCAAACCCGCTACTACCGAAGAACAATACTCGCTAACCAACGGGGCCGCCGTTACCACTGAGTTCTTATCGCCGATGGAACAGGTCACAGCGTTAGCTCAGGTCATAACTGAACTCGAAAAAGAATTTGGGACCTGGCAGGTAACCTGGGGAACAGACAACCGTTTTCAGCGGATTGCGGAAAACGATCCCAGCGATGATAAACTTAGCTGGGCTGTTCCGGCAACGCCTGGCTTTATGGGTTCGCTGAATGCGTATGTGAGCAAAAAAACGACCAAAACGCATAAACGATATGGCATCACAGGCAATACCTTCGTTGCTGCGGTTGAGTTTGGCGACAAGCTTCGAGCCAAGACGATTTTAACAGGAGGCTCCAGTTCTGATCCGGCATCGCCACACTACACCGATCAGGTGAATGGTTACATTACAGGTCAGTACAAGGAGATTTATTTCTACAAGGACGACGTATATAAACACGCCGAGAAAATATACCACCCAGGCGATAATTAAGTCGATGAGTGTTCAAGTTCCAGGTTTCAAGTTTCAAGTTCCATTTGGTGGCCTGCTAACCTGGAACTTGAAACTTGAAACCTGGAACCTTAAATACCAACTCAGGCAATTCCGATAGCTTTCTCAACGGCAAATCGAATTACTTTCATTGATCGAACCATATGCTTTTTGATGGCATGGCTCGATATACCTAAGATTTGAGCAGCCTCGCCGTAACTTTTCCCCTGTTGCCTACATAGGGTAAATACGGCACGGCTTTGGGGCGGTAATGAGTCTAAAACGTCCTGAAGAAATTGCTGATATTCCCTGGCTACAATGGCGTCTTCGGTATCGTTTGTTGAGGTATAATACCACCTTACTGCTTCTGTCTTTATCCGATCTTCTACGGCAGCCCGCTTAAGGAAGTTAAACGTATGGTTTCGGGTAATCGTGAACAAATAGGGTTTAAAGGCATGAATGTCTTTTGTGGCTACACGATCTTCCCATAGTTTCATGAATACCTCCTGGCAAATGTCATTCGACAGATCCGTTGATTTCAGAAATTTACAGACGAAACGATGGATACTAGGTCGGTAAAAGTCATATAGTTTGCCGAATGCCTTTTCATCTCCCTCAGAAATTTGATTAAGCAAACTGCTTTCGTTGAAAAAAGTCATTGACCGAAGTGAGTGAAGTTATAATCAGTACAATTTTAGCTGAATGCCCATACGCTGGTCGTGCCAGAATTAGTTGCAGATTCACAAAGAGACTTACTATAAGCCTAAAAAATCATTTTTATTTAAAATTATATTCTGTAAATTATGTAAATGTAAAATATAATTTTAAATATATTCAAAATACCTACATAAATCATCAGATTACTTAATTTAACGTGAATAATGGCTCAGCTTCCATTTAATTCTTTGATTATCAACGTTTTTTTCATCCCGACCGGTCCGCCGGTGCGGCAGGAGGGATCCGCTCCGGCGGACCGGTCGGGATGAAAAAACCAACTTCTATCTATCTGATTGTCAGTATTTTATATATTATATCAACCCATTATTCACGTTAATCTATCAGGTAAAAGCTAATCCATATTTTGTGTGCCCCGATGGTGTCACAGGTTTATAGCACTAGTGCCTTTACTATAAGCATCTGACCCCATTAGGTTCAGATAGGCTGTAAATGATTCAACTCAAGCTTCCTGCTTCTTTGCTGAATCACGCGTCTGGCACCTAACGAAAACGGACTTATCTTTACCAGCTCGTAGTCAATCCAATTTGCTCCCCATGAAAGTAGCCGGATTCAGTTTTATCCGCAATGCCGTTCAATTTGATTATCCTATTGTTGAGGCTATCACCTCGGTCCTGCCCTTATGCGATGAATTTGTGATTGCTGTTGGTGACTCAGACGACGATACACTTGGGTTGATTGAATCGATCAAGTCCGATAAGATTCGCATTATTCGAACAACCTGGGATGATACGGCCAAAGCCGGAGGACGTGTGTTAGCTCTGGAAACCGACAAAGCGCTGGCAGCCGTTTCGCCGGATGCTGATTGGGCGTTTTACATCCAGGGCGATGAGGTACTGCATGAACAGTCGATTCCGGTTGTGAAGCAGGCTATGGAGCAGTACCTGAACGACAAGAGTGTGGATGGGCTATTGTTCAAATACCTGCACTTCTACGGTTCCTATAGCTATATAGGCGACTCTCGACGCTGGTATCGACGCGAAATACGGGTGATTCGAAATACTGGAAATGTGGTATCGTATAAAGATGCCCAAGGGTTTCGGACGCGCGCTAACCAGAAGCTGAAGGTGAAGTTGATTGACGCCTATATCTATCACTACGGATGGGTAAAACCGCCCGAAACACAGAAAAAACGCCTACGCAATGCGAATCATTTCTGGAATACCAGCGAAACCATTGCCCAGGCCGATGCCAGTGTGGATGCCTTCGATTATAGTCAAATCGACTCACTGGCACACTTTACAGGTACCCACCCTGCCGTGATGCAAGCCCGTGTTGATCGCTTGAACTGGCCATTTACATTCGATACCAACCAGAAACGCTACTCCGCCAGAGTCCGTTTTCTAACCTTCATGGAAAAACTCACCGGCTGGCGTATTGGCGAGTATAAGAATTATAAACTATAAAGGTAGAAAAGGGAGTAAGGAAGCCCTTACTCCCTTTTCTACCCTTTTTTAAACGTCACATATAGCCACTGATTCTTTCAGGCTGGTTAATGGGTCGCGCTTGGGGATGAACTCCTGCGCCACAAAACCTTTGAAACCTGTGTCGACAATAGCTTTCATGATGGCAGGATAATAAAGTTCCTGTGTCTCATCGATTTCATTCCGGCCAGGATTACCGCCCGTGTGGTAATGGCCAAAGTACTTATTATTCTCACGGATCGTCCGAATAATATCGCCCTCCATGATCTGCATATGATAGATATCATAGAGCAGTTTGAAATTCTCAGAACCTACTTTTTTGCAAAGTTCAACGCCCCAAGCCGAGTGATCGCACATGTAATCTTTGTGATCAACCTTACTGTTAAGCAGTTCCATGATCATCGTGATGCCATACTTTTCAGCACTTGGCATTAGGCGTTTCAAACCAACAGCGCAGTTTTCTAACCCCTGCTCGTTGCTCATACCCCGACGATTGCCCGAAAAGCAAATAACTTGTGTCAGTCCCGCTTCTTTCATTTTCGGAAAAATAGCTTCGTAACTGGCTACCAGTTCGTCGTGGAATTTTGGGTCGTTGAAACCATCTGGAATCCCTTTTCCGGCTCCCTGTGCCATCGAACAGGTCAGGCCATATTTTTTTAGAGTAGGCCATTCAGCGGGGCCAGTTAAGTCAATTCCTTTGATGCCCATTTCCTTAGCCGATTTGCATAGGTCATCGAGCGAAATTTTACTATAACACCACCGGCAAACCGCGTGATTGATACGTCCTTTCAGCATGGGAGCTGCTTGTTCAGATTGAGACATGGCACTGGCGAAGGAATTAGTCAGAGCAGGCAGCGTTAGTGCCGTACCCGTTAATGTTTTGAGAGCCGTTCGGCGTATCATAATGAGTGAAAGGGTGAAAGAGTGAAAGAATGATTGTGCGTCAGCTTGCTCTTTCGCTCATTCACTCTTTCACTCATTAGTTTACAGTTCGCGAATTCGAATATTGCGATACCAGACTTTGTTCCCGTGGTCTTGCAGAGCGATATGCCCTGTCGAATACTTACCAAAGCCTTCCCATCCCTTAAATTTACTCTCTGACACCATTTTGTCCCATTCAGGACCACTGGTTGGATACTCAGCTGTTTTCTTTCCATTCAGGAATTGCTCCGCTTTACCATCTTTGATGATCAACTTGGCTTTATTCCATTCACCAGCCGGTTTGGCGGCTCCGAGGTTAACAGGCTTTTGTAAATCATATAGAGCACCAGCAGTCCGGTTGTTATCACGGCCTTGCTTAGCATCGGGGTGGCGCTCATTATCCAGAACCTGCATTTCGGGACCGGTCTGATACGTAGCCCGGTATTTCGGATCTTCGTGAACGTGGTAAATAATGCCACTGTTGCCTCCTTCGGCAATTTTCCATTCTACCTCCAGCTCGAAATCGCCATATTCTTTATCCGTGACTAAATCACCAGCCCCACCTGCCGTTAAGTGAATAGCTCCATTGTCGACAGTCCATTTTTCGGAGATGGGTTGTCCTGATTTTAAGTAAATATGCCAACCTGTTAACGTTTTGCCATCAAACAGAGTCTCCCACTTGCCTTTTTTGGCCATAACCTCACTATTTTTACTAATAGCAGGTTTTGGAACGCTAGTTGCCTGGATAGGATTGTTAACAAAGGTCATAGTCAGAGCGAGCAGACCAACAGCCAGGGGTTTTCCGACTGTAAAATAGGTATTGTTCATGGTTGAGAAACGTTTGGATTTTGCCGGGGCAATAGTACTAAAAAAAAGTACATACAGGACGTTTACGAAATATTTACGCCAGATGTTAGTTTAGCGCAATTTTAGTGACGAGAAATCTGTTTGTTTATAGCGCTATAACCTCACCCAACTTAATATAGACAATTCTATGGAAGCAACAACGCTGGTACCTTCCGAACAGCAACGCTATCAGAAACACCTGAATCTGCCCGAAATTGGCCCAGCAGGTCAACTAAGGCTCAAAAATTCGCGTGTACTAGTCGTTGGCGCTGGTGGATTAGGATGCCCGGTTCTGCTCTATCTGACAGCTGCTGGCGTTGGTACAATTGGCGTTATTGATCCAGATAAAGTTGATTTAAGCAATTTGCAACGTCAGGTGCTTTATACAACCGATGAAATCGGAAAGCCTAAAGCCAAGATCGCCGTTAATCATCTGAATCGGCTCAATCCAGATATTACCTTCGATACCTACACGATGTCGCTGGATATCAGTAATGCCCGTTCTATTATCGAAGCGTACGATATTGTGGTCGACTGCACCGACAATTTTAAAGTGCGTTATTTAGTTAATGATGTTTGTGTTACGCTTGGAAAACCGTTCGTATATGGGGCTATTCATCGGTTTGAAGGCCAGGTAGCTGTGCTCAATGCCGATCTGGGCGATGGTCGTTGGGGGCCAACCTACCGATGCTTATTTCCCGAGTATCCCAACGAAATTGAAATTCCTAATTGCAATGATACTGGTGTGTTAGGCGTGTTACCGGGCGTAATTGGCACCTATCAGGCTAACGAAGTTATCAAACTGATTACAGGCGTTGGCCAGCCGCTGAATGAACATTTGTTGATGGTCGATTTACTGTCGATGGGTCAACAGAAAATCAAGAATAAACGCCGGGCCGATGCTGTCGAACTGGCTCGACAAGGCTTGACGACAGCGGGTTTACGTCCAACTCCGGGTGCATTGGGACCACAGAAAATGTCGGTTCAGGAGCTATCAGAACGCCTGGCCATGGGCGACGATATTTTCCTACTGGATGTTCGGGAACGACCTGAATATGATTTGTGCCACCTGGAAGGCTCTGTATTGATTCCGGTAGGTATGATTCCAAACAATCGGAAACGTATTCCTACCGATCGACCTGTTGTCATTTATTGTCACCACGGTATCCGATCGGCCAATGTGGCTCAATACTTATATGCACAGGGCGGACTGACAAATCTATATAATCTCGACGGGGGTATTAATGCCTGGGCACGGGACATTGAGCCCGAAATGGCGGTATACTAGCAGTCATTTGCTAAACGTTACCGTTCATTTCAATGAAACTCCGTTACTTTGTAGCGGAGTTTTTTTAATGTAGCGCGGCTAAGAAGCCGTATTTCTAGTACTCTCAGCGCGACTTTCCAGCCGTGTTACGCACTGTATGAATCTCAAGAATATACTCAAATACCTTGTTTCTCTCTCTATTGCCGGGGGATTACTGTGGTTTACCTTTCAGCAAAGCCATCTCGATGCGGCTGGTTTATGGCAGAAAATCAAAGCTGCCGATTATCGTTGGGTATTACTTTCAGCTGTACTTACTCTTGTAGCCCACTGGAGTCGTGCCGAACGCTGGCGTGTTTTATTGGAACCCGTTGTCCCCCAACGACCTACTTCGCTTGATGCAACCGTGAGTGTTCTGACGGGTTATCTGGCCAATATGGCCCTACCCCGCGCTGGTGAATTTATCCGCTGCGGAACCCTGTATCGGCTATCGGCAGTCCCCGTCAATGTTAGTTTTGGCGCAGTTGTCGCCGAACGACTCTTCGATTTGTTGATGCTGGTATTATTACTGGCGGCTACATTTGTGCTGGAGTTTGATCGTATCAGTCAATTCTTTCTCGATTTTCTGGGTGGTAAGCTCCCCAAAGGTTCGAGTGGTTCAGGGATATTACTGCTGGTAGCTGCCGTACTGTTAGGCGGTGCGTTGCTTGCCTGGTTTCTGTTCAACCGTTACCGGGAAGCACTGGGTCGTCATCCCTTATACCAAAAGGTCAGCGGCTTTCTAAAAGGATTATTGGATGGCCTGTTAAGCGTTCGAAAAATACACAGACCCGGCGCTTTTGTGTTTCATACATTGCTCATTTGGACAATGTATTACTTAATGTCGTATACCCTGTTTTTTGCCATGCCTGCCACCGAAAACCTCGGCCCATTGGCTGGGTTAACGATTCTTATGGTTGGCACACTGGGTATGGCAGCACCTACGCCGGGAGGCATCGGTTCCTTTCACTTGCTGGTTGGTCAGGTAGCCTTGCTTTATGGCCTTACCAGCCAGGATGGCCAGATACTAGCTACGTTCATTCACGGCGTTTCCACCCTGATGATCATTATTCTGGGCGTTTTGGCGCTATTAGTCGTACTACTCCGACGGAACAAAACCACCGAATTGCCCGATGTACTGGACGATCCTAAAGCTGTGAAACTGGAGCCGTAACGTTATGACCGAATCTAAAATTCTTACTCGCGAGCAAGCCATTCGTCAGGCTGAACAATGGCGCGCTGAGGGCAAAAAAATTGTTTTTACGAACGGCTGTTTCGACATTGTTCACCTGGGTCATATTGATTACCTCGAAAAAGCCCGTGCTCTCGGCGACCGTATGATTCTGGGTCTCAACACCGATGCATCGGTTAGTTGTATCAAAGGCCCATTACGCCCTGTCGTGAACGAGTACGCTCGCGCCCGACTCATGGCTGCCCTCGAATTTATTGATGCCGTCACGCTTTTTGGAGAATCAACCCCACTTGAACTGATCGAAGCGGTTAAGCCCGACATTCTGGTTAAGGGCAACGACTACACAGTCGAAAATATCGTCGGTTCCGATTTTGTGCTGGGACGCGGTGGCCGCGTCGAAACGGTTGCGCTTGTACCGGGTTATTCGACTACCAAGCTCATTGAACGAATCAAGCAAAGTTATTAGCCCTTTATAGAACCGCACCGGCTCCTCGGGCTGATTTTTAAGATTATTATCATTATTCGCCCATTTAATCTACTATGTTTATGGATTTAGAAATATATTCTATATTTTTAAGTTCTGTTACGGATCAATGGTAAGCTGTTAGCTAGGCTACGGAGTCGTTTCAGTTGATTATCACCCTATAAATCAGCGTACAAATGACTTCATTACGCAGCCAGCGTTATTTCTGGGGCTTAAGCCTGATAGTGCTTCTCCTCTGGCCTATTACTGGTAAATCGTCGACAGACCACACCGGAGATCAGATTTTGGGGCGCTGGTTATTTCCGGCCAAAGGATCAAGTGTGGAAATCTATAAATCTGGCAATCGTTATTTTGGCCGCATTTTCGACGTCAGTACCACTGGTAAAGACCAGTTTGGTGTCGTTAAGAATCAACTATTGATGCAGAACCTATCCTTCGACGGCAAAGGCTGGTCAAGTGGTCAATTGATTCATCCGAAAACAGGAAATCATTTTGATATTGAACTTCAACTCCTCGATTCGCAGACACTTACTGCACGGGTTTATAAGGGATTTCGGTGGCTGCATAAAGAATATGTATTGACGCGGGCACCTCAATAACATCCTTATTTTTCGACATTGGTATTCGGCTCTATTCGTTCAGCGGGTAGAGCCGAATGCGTTTTGGGTGTTTAAATGGCCCGCAGGCTTGATAAATGGTCAACCTATCGGGATACTTTTTGGCCTAACCATTGTTTTACTACTAACGACCGAATACCTTGGTCGTTTAATTGAAACCACAAACCTGACTAATTGAGATGATCTGGTTAATTATGATTCTTACCTTCGGCGCTAGCGCATTTGTGAGCTGGCGATTACGAAGCAAATTCAATGAATACTCCCAAATTGGCCTGAGCAATGGCTTAAGCGGTGCTGAAGTGGCGCAAAAGATGCTAAACGAAAATGGTATCTATGATGTCCGCGTTGTATCGGTTGAAGGGATGCTCACCGATCACTATAACCCGGAAGAAAAAACCGTAAACCTGAGCGCCGATGTGTATTATGGCCGAAGTGTAGCCGCTGCGGCTGTTGCGGCCCACGAGTGCGGGCACGCTGTGCAACACAAGCTAGCCTACGCTCCTCTGAAATTCCGTTCGGCCATGGTTCCAGTGCTAACGGTTTCATCGCAATGGATGCAATGGATTCTGCTCGCCGGTGTTTTATTGATCCGTACAACGCCTATTCCATTAGCCATTGGGGTTGCTCTGTTTGCCTTAACAACGCTATTTAGCTTTGTTACCTTACCCGTTGAGTTCGATGCCAGCAAAAGAGCTTTGGCCTGGATTCAAAACCGGGGCGTTGTGAATCAGCGCGAATATGGTTTTGCTAAAGATGCGCTTTGGTGGGCTGCTATGACCTATGTGGTTGCTGCTCTAGGCTCATTAGCCACGTTGCTCTACTACGCCAGCCTCTTGCTGGGTGGTCGTCGGAGCGACTAACCAATTGATAATTGCCTATAATCAAAAAGCCGGATCGACATCGATCCGGCTTTTTGATTAGTAAACTGGTAGTATAGTCATTATCAGGCCAATCGTAAATACGAAAACAGATAAGTAACATAACCCGATTCAACCATTTCGGGCGTTGGCGACGAGCGGTCGATCAACATGCCAGCTACAGCAACTGCCAGGGCAATAACGAGTGCAGGCCAGAAACCGACAATGGTAAAACTGTCCATGAATTTATCGATCAGTTTTAGCAAAAGAGCCGTCACCACGATTCGAACCAGTCCGGTTAGCAGGAAAAATGTAAACAGGTTAAGCGGAAAGCGAATCAGCCAACCCACAAAGAAATTCAATAAGCCTAACAGCAAGGCAATGAGTACCGCCGTTCCGAAGTTTTTAACATCAATTTGCGGCATCAGGTAAGCTAAGCCGAAAATAACGGCAGCATCAAGCAATACGTGTAAGATAAGATTCATAAACTGTCTAATTAGTTAAATTGAACAACCGTTTGCACTTGAGATAGTTTACTAATTGTACCTGAACAACGTAGCTATGCCACCACGCTGGATTCTATACTTCGCTTTACTGACGAGTGGCTACCAGGGTTGGTCACAACAAACCGTTACCACACCCCAGGCCGCGCCAGCAAATATATACCAAGTCAGGAAACCTAGTCGTGATGGTATTGGCAAAATATACCAGGGGCGGGAAATTGCGCAGGTTATGGGACACCTGGGGGCTTCGTGGCTCGAACGCCCGGAACGTGAACGCGAAGAACGCACCGATTTATTACTAAAAGCCCTGAATCTGAAACCCACCGATGTAGTGGCCGACATTGGCGCCGGAACCGGTTTTTTTACGTTCCTGATGGCCCCCAAATTAGCGAAGGGAAAAGTGCTGGCGGTTGATATTCAGCCCGAAATGATTACGTACCTCAACGAAGGTAAAGCCAAACGCAAAGCGGCTAATGTTGAGCCTATTCTCGGTACCGAATCAGACCCCAAATTAGCCGCCAGCAGTATTGATCTGGCTATTCTGATCGACGCTTATCATGAGTTTTCGTATCCCCGAGAAATGATGCAGCACATCGCATCAGCCTTAAAACCGGGTGGTCGAATCGTACTGGTCGAATACCGCGCTGAAGATCCGAACGTGCCTATCAAAGAACTTCATAAACTAAGCGTAGCCCAAGCCACGAAGGAAATGAATGTTATTGGGTTGAAGCTCCTAAAAAACGACGACCGGCTTCCGCAGCAACACATTATGTTTTTTGGCAAATAAGGATGGTACATTTTCTAATAACGAACCATTTTTCTCAGTCAATTACAACCGTTCCATCTGGTTCTGAATCTTTTAGGCATCCTATTCGATACAAGCGTTAGAGCATTCCTAAAAATTCAGTATATGCGCCATTTGTACCTTTTCGTCGGAGTATTACTTTTTTTATCTGCCTGCCAGGACGGCAATGAGGCTCAACCCCTTACGAGCCCCGTTCAATCAATCGCCGATTTACCTACCGATTATCAACCCATTCAGCATGGTAGCTCAATAACAGGCCGGTTAAAAAGTGAGACCAATGCCGGACAGTTAAGTGGCGAGTGGCGTTACAATCAGCAAGGTCAGGTAGTAGAAGGACGTCGATACCAAAACGGGCAAGTGGCTTCAGCCGATCAATATCGCTATGACACCAATGGCCGATTACGTTACGTACAACACTTCGATAATGAGTGTGGCTATTCAAGTCTCAGCACGTGCACTGGTCCGGTCAAGTGGACAAGTTATGATGAGATTGACGTCGATAACACCGGACGCATTCAGGAGAGTCGTACGTTTTTGAAACTATCGGGCCAATGGAAACTACGCAGCACAACCACTTATGAATATGATAGCCAAAATCAGCCAATAATGGTCGCGCGCTACGATGTTGCCTACAATTTAATCGTAACCCAGGCACTAACTTATGATAGTAAAGGCAACGTAGTTTCAGTACGGGAACTGAACACAGGAGCCACACCCGATCTCGCCGATCGTACATTTACCTATACCTACGACCAGGCGCTGAACCCCTATGCAGGCACTGTACATTATGTTTCCGCCTTTTTCACGAGCCGCCACCTGCAACGCGCAGCGAACGAAACCTATGACTATACAGCCAATGGCTATCCGATTCGTATTCGGCAAAATAATCTGGTAACGGAGCTATCTTATTATTAATCTTCCGCATGAGTTTATTTTTCGACAGGATTGACGGGATAAAACCGGATTTTCTAATTCACTTTTAAATCCGATTTTATCCTGTCAATCCTGTCGAAAAATTGCTCTACTGATCGGCCAGCTTACTTTTCCGGAATCCGTACGAAAAGTAAATCACTAAGCCAATCACCAGCCAGATTCCAAAAATCTTCCAGTTGCTAGCCCCCAATTCGGTCATCAGATAGAGATTCGTTAAAATACCGATTACGGGTAGTAGCGAGAAATTATACCGAAAACCCTGCACTGCCAATAGCGTCCATATTCCCCAGAACACTACGAGCAACGGCTTTTCTTCTAAAGTTTGGGCAAAGCCACCTTTTGTTAATACATAGGCCAGTGCGGCCAATAATATCACCCCAATAATGTATTTCCCATTAATATAAGGGACTTTAAACTTCGACTGAGCCGTTAGTCCCTGTGCATCCAGATACAGAATTCCGGCGCAGACTAGAATAAATGCGAAAAACGTACCTACACTAGTCAGGTCCACAAAGGTCTTCAAGTCCATAAACAAAGAAGGAACCGCAACGATAATGCCCGTAACAATAGTTGCAAACGAAGGTGTTTTGAATTTGGGATGAACTCTCGAGAAGCGTTTCCAGAGCAAGCCATCGCGGCTCATGGTCATCCAGATACGCGGCTGCCCAAGCTGGTACACCAGCAGCGCACTCGTAATCGCTACCACCGCACTTACCGAAATCACCCCTGCTACAAAATCAAGGTTCACTTTCTGAAACACATAAGCCAACGGATCGCTTACGCCCAGTTCTTTGTAATTAACCATACCCGTCAACACGAGCGTTATCAATACATACAAGGCAGTGCAAATAGCCAGACAGTAGAGCATAGCACGGGGCAGATCGCGCTGAGGGTTTTTGCATTCCTCAGCGGTGGTTGAGATCGAATCGAAGCCGATAAACGCAAAAAACACCGATGCCACTCCGCTCAGTACACCCGATACCCCATTCGGTGCAAAGGGAGACCAGTTGGCAGGTTTTACGTAGAAAGCCCCTACCCCAATTACTAATCCTATTACAGCCAATTTGAGCACAACCAGGATGTTACTCGCTGTGCGTGATTCCTTAATACCAATATAGACTAATGCTGTAATCAATACAGTAATTGCGCCAGCAGGTAAGTTGGCAATTACTTTCAGATCGCCCCACATAGGCGCATTGGCATAAGCCTCGGCCAGTAATCGTGTATTTTCGGGTAAGGTTGTCAATGCTGTGCCCGCTTGTTGGGTCTGCTGTACTAATTCGTACGCACGAGCTGCCGTACCATAGTCGGTAGCAAAGTATTTGGGAAACGTGATGCCAAATCCACTAAGCATCGATGTAAAGTACTCCGACCACGAAATAGCAACCACCATGTTACTAACCGCATATTCAAGAATAAGCGCCCAACCGATAATCCACGCAAAAATCTCCCCAAAGGCCACGTACGCATACGTATAAGCGCTACCGCTCACAGGTACCGTACTGGCAAACTGAGCATAACTAAGTGCGGTGAATACACAGGCAATCGCGGTAAATACAAATAATAAGGATACAGCCGGCCCACCGTTATAACTTGCCAGCCCAATCGTACTGAAAATACCAGCCCCAATAATAGCCGCAATGCCAAACGAAGTCAGGTCGCGAACTCCCAGCGTCTTTACAAGTTTGCTCGATTCACCTTCGGCGGCATCACTCAGGATTTGGGTTACGGTCTTTTTACGAAAAAGGGACATAAACGGAGGGAGAAAACAGTGTCTATTGATGTTAAACAGCTAAAATAGAAATTCTTTCTGGTTCCCCCAAACGCTTCAAATCGGCTCCTAGCGCAATAGTTAAGCGAAACAAATCATTATAAACGATGCAAAAACGGCCTGATTTTAAATCAGTTCTGCTTTTGCTTACTGTTCTAGTAACTAATTCTATTTTTTCGTGACGTCACACTAGTCCACCAAACTAGTGTGAATATGTACAAAAAGATGAAAACTCGCTATTGGTTTCGCAAATCACAAACGAACTCTAAAGGCAAAGGAACCATCTATGGAACTATTACCATCAACCAAGAACGGTCACAACCATTTAGTACCGGAATCCAGATTGACAAGTCGAATTGGGACACAAAGCGACAACAGGTAACAGGGAAAAACTACACGATACTGAATGACGAATTAACCAGTATCACAAACGCACTCCTAACAATAAAACAGAGCTTACAAGCTCAAGGCAAAGAAGTTACAGCCAACGCTGTTCGAGCGGAGTGGCTTAACAAGCAAGAAAAAGCCCCCTCTATTTTTATCCTTATGGATGAACACGAAAAACACCAACGATTGTACGGAACGGGCAAAAAAGGAAAACCCTTGACAGAGGAAACCTTTGAATTCTATAGTGCCAACCGGGCTTACTTCACCGATTACACTACTCAAAATAAAAATGTAGATACCAACCCCGAACACATAAACTCACTTTGGCTAACTAAATACGATAAGTTTCTTAGAACTCGTACACATAAGAAGAAACTGAATGCCACATCTGTAAAACTAGCCATCGGCTATTTGAAACATGTTCTGAGAATTGCATTAGCCAACGAACGTATTCAGAAAGCGCCAGCCCTTTACTTTAAATCAAAAGCCGTGGAACCCACCGCCCCAAAGCCGCTATCTGCCGAAGAAATCCAAACGCTTCAGACTCATACGTTCAAATGGTCACAACAGAATGCAGTAGATTGTTTCTTATTTCTTCGGTATACAGGCTTACATTATATAGACGGAAAAAAAATAACCAGTGCCGCTATTCGTACCGACGAGACGGGTACAGAGTATCTATTTATTGAACGACAAAAAACCAAAGAACCGGCACTTATCCCCTACCATCCAGAAGCCAAACGCCTTGCCGAAAAATACAACGGAATAGGCTGCTTACCCTTTAAAGGATATAGCAACTTTAGCGAACAACTACGCATTGCTGCCAAAGAAGTAGGCATTCGGGAAAATATCACACCCGGCACGGCACGGGACACGTTCGCCGATGATTGCGCAAATAATATGGGAATGAGTGACGAAAGTTTAGCCGCAATGCTTGGGCATACCACTACCGGGCAAGTAAAGAAGTACCGTAGAATCTCAATTGATAGAATTACAAAGGAATGGAAAGCCTAGTTTTAGTTACTTTGCAAGCATTTCACCCACTATAAAGCTACAAACATGAAAACATTCGTCACATCTGCATTATTGCTGTTTACCCTGATTAGTTGCAAAAAAGAGGACATTGACCAAAGGGACCAATATCTAGGGAATTACGATATTGTTGCCAAAGAAGCGGGTCCTAATAATACAGAAAGCCAATCAAGCTTGATTATCGCAAAATCCGAAAAAGTAAACGGGCTAACACTCTCCTTTCAAAACGGCATACTCCCGGCTACCATTGGCGGCAATGGCACGTTTACACTAGACCCTTATACGGTTAGTACGACTAATGCTAAAGGTTTCCCCGTCAATCAGGATTTTGAAGGAGAGGGCGCAATAACCGACAAGAGCTTACTAATGAATTTAAGGGTTACAATTCGAGAAGTCGGCAAAACGACAAAATCAACCGCTACCATAACAGGAACTAGAAAGTAGAATTAACCTTAAACGCACTCAAACACGAACGCCCGACCAATTGGTCGGGCGTTCGTGTTTGAGTGCGTTTATTAACTTAATAATCATCTCACAATGAATTTCAAAAACTCAATCGAAAACCCTCAAATTTTAAGGAAATAATTCCATATAAGCGTAGACAATTTAGATTAATGATCATCACTCTCTTGTTCCTAATAAACTTTAAAAGATTCTAATAATACCTTTTTAAGATTGTTAATATTACATTTATTTAAAGTGATAAAGTTAGATAATATTACCAGTATTCATCTTAATTAATAAAATATCATTTTGATTATATGCTATAAATATTAAATAAAATAGTATTAATATTAACTAAAGGTTATTAGAGATATTTTTAAAATAAAAAGTGGCAATATGCACGTATTCAAGTACATATTGCCACTTTTTATTTTAAAAAAAGATATTTAAGGGTTGACTTAGTTATCTTTTTTTGAATAAAACAAACGTCTTTTTCTGTAGTAAATGCCGAATATTGGTATTAAACTAAACAGTATTTCGTTTAAACTAAAATTAAGTGATTTAAGCCTAATAATACCGATAAGAGGTATATAGATCAAGATATAATACGTCATACAATCTAAAAAAAACTGTTGAGCAGTGTCTTGATTATATTTAGCATTAATGACATTAACTATTACCCCCAAGACTAGTGAAGGCATCAAAATTGCGATCCAGTATCTTACTGGAGAGCGCATGAACTTGAATATCGATTCCATGTCTTTAAAGTTTATACAGCTACAATATAATATATAAACTTAGTAAGTCAATATCTTATATTGTAGCCGTAATTTCTAATCTTGTAGTCTTAATACCAAACTAGCTTTTAGTAATTCCAAATTGTAGCCGCTGCTGCACAACTTAGACCAATAGTAACTGCACATTCAGGTCCAAATGCCATACATCCTAGAGCAGTTAGACTTCCAATAACAGTACCGCCTGCCATTGTCGCTAACGTTTTTCCTACGCAACGGCCCCAATTTCCGAAGTATTTTGAGTTGTAAGCTGCGCTATTGGGATCTGAAAAGTCAGCTGCAAAGCCACTAAAAGTAGTCCCGGAAGAAGTTGTAGAATGACTCATTACACCCAATCTTTGGCCGTACATATCATAATAACTAGTAGAGCCCGATCCTATTTTAATTAAAATCGACTCTCCAATAGCAAAAGGAGCACTTGTATTGTGATTGTCATAAAGTTCACACAAATGGTATGTTTGCCCATTCATAGTACCAGGTGTAATCTTTACAAGAACCTCTGAATGTGAAGCTCCAGACCAAGCTACCATACTAGAGGCAGATGAATTAAAACTAATAGAGCCTGGATCAATATCCCAATAATTATCATCAATACACTGATTAAGCGAATAATCCCAATGTTGTCCACTCGGACAATCTAAAACATTAGGTTGCGGCCCAATTCTCGCAGATTTATTTCCGCTATTAAATGAGACAGGTTCTTGATTTTTTTCGCAAGAATTTAACCCTATAACCATTAATAATGACAGGGTCATAATAACAGATGATTTGCTGAGTAAATTATTAATAAGATTCATGGCATTAGTTATTAATTAAAAGTGTGAGATAAATATTGATTAAGACTACGATGCATATTTATGTACATCCGATTGAAAAATCAAATAATTTTTTAATCTGCCTTTTAATGGGCTTCAGTACTCAGTTAAATTAACTATTCTATTTTTAGGTATTAACCACTAATTATCAATTCTTATACCCTTCATTATCAAAGCGAAAAATAAAAAAAATAGCATTACTTTATTTTTTTTATTGAAAATTCTATACGGGAAATCTCCCGTGCAAATAGGGTAATATTACCCTATTTGCACGGGAGATTTCCCGTATAGAATTTTCAATAAAATTGACTTCTAAAAAATCACTTATAATCCTCACTTCTCCTTAACATGGATAATAACCTTATCCAAGAGTTCATCACCGATGTTAATCAACAGATCAACAACAGCCCGAAGGAACCACCGCTTTTGTTGGGGTGGGCCGGGAATTGTTTCTAATTCGTGGTCTTCTACTTGCATGGTGTTCTTTGTTTAAATTGTGATCGTTAACGCTGTATCGGTATAGGTGTAGTTTGGCCGCTTCTCTTGGATAAAGACGATTGCTCCAATGATCCCGCAAACGATTAGCCCGCTGAGTGCCTTTTTGTAGCCCAGCAATGCCCAAACGACCACCAGCACCAGCACCACCAACCCGATAAAGACCTGTTCGTTTGGGAGTAAGGCCGCAAATGAAGACGGCGCTACGAACCCATTGTAGATACTGAACCGGATGCTCTTGCCGTCTCGATCATTGGGCGATACCAGACAGTCAGGCAAGACCATTGCCTGACCGTTTAACGAAATCGGGATATAACTACTATGCCGGTCGGTCGAACTGGTTTTCTGGAAAAAATTCAGGCTCTGAAGATTGTACAAACTATTCATGGTTTGTACCGGGTGCGTGTGAAATCGAAGCGGCAACAGCTCGTTTTGTAGGGCCGTATTGATGCCCCGTTGATAGTCCGCGCCCGATGCCTGGAATGTAATATCACTGGTGGACTGATTGGTTAACGGGGCCACCTGTACCACCGTCAGCGTGCCCGTAGCGGGATTCACCGACGCATACAGAAAGCCGCCCGTTTCGTGGTCTTTGGGGTAGATGTTGGCTAATTGGTTCAGAATCGCTTTCGGCAGGACGATACGAACCGGCTTCTTTAAAATCAGCGTGGGTTGCCCCTCGGTGGTCACGATCTCAAACAGGCCACTATTGACTAATTGTTGTGCGTTCATTATTCACCTCGTTTAATACAAATACCCGGCGCAATACGTCCGGGTATTATGCCCTAACCCATAAAATGTAACCCTTAACCTTTCCTCGTTTTATTGCCGGAGTCGATAGACATAAACCCCGGCCAAAATCAGTAACCCAAGAATGGATTTTGCCCGGTAGCGACCAGTCAGCAGACCCAACGCCAGCAGAGCGGCCAGCCCGTAAATGATATAGTTGATAGTCCCGTTGGCGGGCGTAGGGGCGGGTTCAATCGCGTACTGAATATCGTTGGTGTCCGTCCCACTAATGGGCGTAGCCACATCCACGCGGGACAAATACGGCGTCGAACCCGAAAAGAACGCATTTGTTAAACTCGCATCCCATTCGGAGGCAAACAGCAAGTTTCCGGCATTGGTCAAATGCGCCGTTTCCTGATGCAGTTCGGGGGCGTTCCACTCAGCCCCATTAAAATCCGGCCCTTGCCATAGATTCGGTTTCGTGGCAATGAAGTTAGCGAGTGCTTGCGCAATGGCCGCACTACCCAGCCGATCCGTTCGGCCCGATGTTTCTTCCTGAACCATCACGATAGCCAAGTCAGGCACTCCGAACTGATTCCGGGTGTAGTCGATCACAAAGTTTAATTCCTCGGTGAACGAGGCCGGATTAACGGCAGCGTCATTATAGCCGTGTTCGGCCAAGATTGCCCGAATACCCGTTTTGGGGATATAATCGCCCATCACCTTTTCGAGCGGGTGATAGGGCATCCGTTTGTTGTAATCAATGAACCCATGTGTAAACGGGATGCCTTTTAACACCTTCCAGTTCTGTTCAATATTCGACCCGCCAAAAGCGGTGTTATAGAGCAGTACCGGCACGTTTAGCCGATTCACCAACTTATCGCCAAAGACGGCCCACGGCCCCGCCCCGCCCGTCAGGAACGGCCCGACCATGTTGGTCAGCGTACCAAACTGGTAATTCGTTTCGTCGATTAGATCGGTCAGAGTAACCACCCGCTCATTACTTCCAGCGGGGCCGTTGGTGGATTGCATGAACGAATGACCCCAACAAACAAGGACTTCACCGGCTCCGACTTTGCGGGTTACCGGGTCGGTTCCGTCCGTTGCCGTCAGGTTGTACCAACCCCCATCGGCCACAAGGCCACCCGAATAATTCCCGTTGGCATCGGCCACGAAAACGGCGCTCGTGGCCGTGCCGCCAATGGCCGGGGTCAGCGTGACGGTCACCGTGCCGCCCGCTTTGGCCCCCGTGCCGACCACCGGAATTTTCGCCCGGTTCTGATTATCACGCTGGTACACCGCGTGGTCGTAAGGCTCTGATAAATTAATCATGATTGAATGCGTAGAAATAGCTGATCAGACACAGGTAACACAAGCACACAAACCCAATAAATAAGTACAGGCTCGTGTCAAACAGCATCCATAAAAAGTACAGGGCGAACCAGCCACCACCCACGGCCAGCATGGTGTAATGAAGGCCCACCAGTAAGCAAATGCCGAACAGAAACAGCACATCGCGGGTATTACTCGTATAGTGTCGAAGCCACCACATAAGCCAGTGATTTAGGTCTGCGTTTCATGCGTACCGCGTCATTGCGGTTATTGTCCCGGTAGACGGTTGAACTTGTGCCGGTGTTACCCTCCATACTGATATAATAGTCTTTGCCATCGGGCCATTCGACAATAATACCAATGTGGCTAATGGTGCCGGATTTGAAGCGATACCCCACCACATCGCCGGGGCGGGGTTTGCCGGGTAGTATTTTCCGCTTGGAGTAAACGAACCGTTTGGGGTCGTTGAACCATTGGGCGGCTTGAGCGGGATTCTTGCAGGTGGGCGGGATTTTGGCCCCGTTGGTTTTATAGGCCCAACATACGTAATACGCACACCACGGATCACGCCATCCCTTGACTTTGCGGCCTAACGTCGTAGACCGATACTCATCAATCCGGGGGGCATCGTTGTTGCCCTTGATTTCGTGTACGCCTTGTTCGGCTTTGGCCGCTTCTACGACGGTAGAAGGCGTTAAAGGGTCACTTGGTAAATCGACGCTAAAAACTGCGTAATCACGTACAATAAGCCCAGCACAAAAAACAGCCGCCCAAAGGCCGAACATTCCCGAAAATCCAGCTCGAACGATTCGCCCGCTGCCTTCTGGTTCAGGTATTCGGTCACGGTGTAGAAGTACCGGCGTACCACCAAAAACACGAAGAGTAGTCCCGCAAAGAGCATGAAGGCGTGAAAGGCTGGTTTGCACAAGACTTGCGCCACATAGCCCACCGTGCCCGTGTTTGCTTCGCCGATGAAATAGAGTAAAAACCATGCCGCTAAAGACAATAACGATAAGTTGAAATTTCCCCAGATTTGGCGTTTGAGCCATGCCCCATGCGGCTCGTTTACTTCGGGCAGAAGCGTAGTCGGTTCGGACTCCATCCCCAATTCGGCCCGGATTTCGGCGGCTGTATCTTCGCACGATTTGGCGTACCCCCGTAGGGTTTTGCGTTCCGTTTCGTTGTCGCTTTGACTGGCTTCGAGCCGGAACGCTTTGGCATCGGCAATCAACTGGTCGATTTGCTCGATCTTTTCGGCCCGCGCTTGCTGGTCGGCTTGCTGTCGAAGCTCCTCAAGCCGGGTTTGTTTGGCTTGAAGGGCTTCGACTTCGCCCGCTAGTTCGCGGCCAAGCGCATCTAAATCTAGGCGTTCCATGTTATTGTATGGGAACATAGTTGATGCACTCAATCAAGACGGCCACCGTACCCACATCATTGCCCACGGTCTTAAACGTCACCGAATCGGAGAAGCCCGCCAGCAAATCCACGCCAGCCGGGGAATTACTGGCTAGGGTGGCATTAGCGGTACTGGTGGGCCGTCCAGCCAGCGAAACGCGTTCGCCTAATCCGCTAATTTTCAGATTAAAATAAGTACTTGAATCATACTCACCGTAGGGCAATTCCAGGCGGGCGTCGCGCTCGGTTTGCCGAACAACCGCGACTTGTTGGAGCGGTGTTGTGCCGTACCCATGCAGGGAAACGAGTACTTCGTCACCCTCTAACGTTAAGGTAATGGGTGAGGTGTTACTGACGATAATGCGCTGAAACTTGGAGCGCCGAACGAGTTTTTTGTACATAGTAGTTGTTGTTTTAAAGGCTTACGATAACGCGGCACGTTTAAGCCACCACGACCGCCGAACAATTCATGGGCATCTCGAAGGTGAGCCGGTAGTTGCCGCTGGATACTTTCAGGGATTTACCCGGCTCGATACAATGCAGGGCTTTTAAGACAATTTCCTGAACCCGTTCAGGAAGTCCCTGTAAGGATGTGGTGTCGTCGTTGTTGACCACAAAGACCGAGGTAGAGCCCGTGTTGACGATAGTTGCCGTAGCTTTGGAAGCGACTTTAAAGGTGCCCGCTTCGGTGATTTCAGTGTACGTTTTAGCCATTTAGATATTGCGTTTTAACATGAAAAATCCAATGATGAGGACAAGGGCCAACGCGATAAAATGACCGTTTACGGTGCCCGTGGACACGCCAGCCGGGACGTAGCGCGAAATGGCTTCTTTGATTTCGCCTAGGGTCACATTTCCGTCCAAGTCCTTGTCCAAGACTTTGTTTAGTTCGTATTGCCGTTTGCCTTCGGGGGTAGACGAGTAGGCCGTATAAGCAACCTGACTATCGGGCTTGCCCAGATAGGCCGGGGCAAAAATGCTGATGTACAGGTCGTAGACGTTGCGGATTTTAGCCGCGTACTGCCGAACGTATTTTTCGACGTAATCCAGTTGGGTAACGGCGTCCATCGTGGCCAATTGATCGACCGTCACGCCTAACCCGGCCACGCCGGTTTTGGTAAACTGAATGAGTCCCACCGCGCCCGATCCGGCATAATTGCGAATCGACGGGCTGAATGTCCCCGCCGTTTCCACTCGCATCACGATCATTAACCAATCGGCGGGCATGCCCAACCGGACAGCGATTTGACCGACTTTGGTCACAAAGGCCGCTCGGTAGGCCGTGGGAACTAATTCTTCGTAAGCAAGTGCCATTAGGATAGGTAGTTAAGCGGGTCAACGAATTGGCCCAATTTGTCTTTGACGGAAAAATGCAGGTGCGGCCCGGTAGTCGTGCCGGTATTACCCGTGTAGGCGATGATTTGCCCGGTTAACACCCTATCCCCCGATTTGACCCCGTAGCGGCTCAAGTGCGCGTAGCCGGTGGTTAGGCCGTTATCGTGCAAAATCGTTAACTGGTTGCCGCCTGACCCCGTCGTATATACGTTGGTGACGGCGCCGTCTGCCGGACACTTGACGGGCGTACCCACGGGGGCGGCAAGGTCGATGCCCGTATGGTCCGTGCTTGCGCCCGCCGTAGGAGCCACCCGGTTACCAAAGGCCGATGTAATCCGAACCGTACCGGCAAGGGGCCAAACCAGTACCGCCCGTAGTTTCTGCCGAATCAAGACGGCAGCACCGGCCACCAAAACCAATACCCCGGCAATCACGCGTGTATCCATTAGAGGAAGGTTAAGGAGCCTTTATGTACCCAGTAATCCACATCGTATACGCCCCAAAAAGCAGCTTTTTTGATGTGGGCGAAACGCCCCTTTACCCCGTTGATGGTCAGATCGGCTTCCCCGGCATAGGTGCCGACCTTATCGCCTTTAGCTGCTGTATCGCCCGCGTAGGCGGGTTCTTTGTAAAGTCGTATGTTGACCGCTTGGGTCGCCACCGCCGTTTTATTAACCAGACTCGTGACGCGGGTTTCAGTGCCCACCGTAACCACGACCCCCGTGCCGGTGGTGGCTCCTGAATTGGTCGTGGTGGTCGTTGTGCCGGAACTCGTCGTTGTGCCGGTCGTGGTCTTTTTGGCGTTGACGATGTTCCAGAACTTCGCCAGATCGCCAATACTCAATTCTTCCGATAAGTCTTCGGACAAGTCCGCGTTATACAATGTTCGGTAGGCTTTGGCAACGGCTTGGTAGTCGGTGATTTGGGCGGCAAGACTCATCACGGCGGGAACGTCCGTACCATCGAAACCCATGCCTACCGGGAATCCCAGCGGAATAAACGCCTGCCGGAGTTGTTGGGCAATCATTAGGGTTTTGTCCGAACCGATGGAATCGCTCGTGGATTCCTGGACTGTTTTTTGCCAACCCCGTGCCACGATGTACAACAGTACACCTAACGCCAAGAATAACAGTACGTTATTGTATTGGCCGTTGTTTACGTCTTTAATATCCTGCCGTCCTACCATCATTTTACTAGCTTAGAAACCCTTTGAACATGCCGCCTTTCATGGCTCCACCAAGGGCCGGAAAAGCTTTGAGAATATCGGATAGTCCGATGTTTCCGCCTTTGGCGTCCCCTTTCTTTTTGAGGGCCGTAAAGGCTTTTATATTGTCTTCGGTGAGAATGGTTCGGAATACCTCGCCGTCATTTTCGGCGGTTTCGGCCAGCATCTCAATCAGTTCATAAGCGCGAACGACACCGGGGTCGGTTTCGGTCGCGAAGGCTTTTTGAAGGGCCAGAAACAGCCGGATTAACATCTTAGTGGCTGTTTCCTCGTTAATTTCAATCGTTTGGGGTTGGGCTTGCGTTTTCATGGTTAACTACCAAATAATGAGGTTCCTGTAAATACTTTTTTGACAGCATTGGCCGATTCAGCGGCATTGGCCACTTTGCCGATGGTTTCGGCAAAATCGGGTATTCCATCGCCGTCCTTATCCTCGTAAAAATCCTTGCGGAGCTGTTCAAGCTGTTTCTTAAATTCCGGCCACTCCTTATCAAACTCCATGAACTTTTGGTACATCTGTTTGAACATAAAGTTTCGCTCGGTGTCTTCCTGAATCTTCGCTAATACATGGTCAGCGATCCCGTAGGCGTTGGTGCTTTGGCCGGTCATTTTGGGGAGCGTTTGGGTACGCGGGTGAATGGTAATGTCGTGCCATTCGGCCCCGTTGTGTTTGTTCTTGTTGTTGGCCGCTTTTAGGCGATAGGTGCCGGGGGGCAGTTCGGCCAAACTCCCTTTAAGCCGCTGTAATGACTCGTTCATATCCGCCGTTTCGCCGTTGCGAGCCGTGACGGTTTGGCCGTCATAGAGATACCAAAACGGGGTTTGGTCGCTCCGTAATTGGGTCAGTATAGATTGCTCGGTTTGCATGGGTAGAACGGATTTAGCGTAATCCCCTAACCGACGCTAGGCCGGTTAGGGTAGGGGTTATTTACTGAGAAGGATAATGACTATTTACTGTGCTTTTTAATCAGCGTATCTTTCTTTTTCTTGTCTTTGTCGAATTGTACTTTTTTAGCGTCGTACTTTTCCCAAGATGAAATAGGGGCTGATTTTTTTGGCTTTTTCGGTGCTTTGCTCATTGGTATAGTGATTTGTTTAGTTTGGCATGGGGCGGGTAAACCGTTGCCAGCCTACCCACCCGTTTGGGGGTTCTATTCGTTTAAGGAGATATAGCCTAACGACGACGGCGGCTTGGTTTCATGCCCAGCGCCGGAGCAATGACGGGTTTCCACAGTAGGGCTACTGCGATCAACAGCACCGCCCACCAATATTTCGACAGGAACGAACTGATTTCGTCGGTAGTCGATGCCGACTGAATCACGGGCGTGTCAGAGCTACCAGAGCCGGAACCCGAACCAGAGCCCGAACCAGAGCTAGAACCCGAACCCGAACTAGAGCCCGAACCAGCGCTAGAGCCCGAACCGGTTACGTTTTTGGTGTTCTTGGGGAACCCAGAGGCCCAACCCGTAGCGATGTCGAAGCCTTCGACCCACTTTACCCCATCGCCAATACTGGCTTGTGCCGGGAACCGACCGTCTAAGGTGGTTGCATTGTTCGAGTTTAGGCCCATCGCCGACACCAACGCACTATCGGCTACGTTTTCGTAGGCGGCTTGCAGGGTAGACGAGAAACCCAAATTGCTCAGCCACGCACGGGGTTTGAAAACCATCACCCCCCCACCATCACAGCCAAGGATGTACTTTTTCGAGTCGATAGCGACCTCGTAAATGGGCAAGGTGGCGGCTTGTTGCCCTACTTGTGAAATTACTGTTGCCATTCGTTTTTTGTTGTTTACTGGTTGTTGCTTACTGATTTACTGCGTGTTACACCTATTTTCGGGCCGGTGTCGGCTTATTGAAAAACAGGAAATAGATTAAAAACATGACCACAAGGAAGGTGACCATTATCACGGTCGGGCTGGAAAAATCCAGTCCAAAAATTTTATTCGACTGCAAGGGCGCGGCCTGTGTGGGCGTGGTGGTCTGACCAATCACGATCTTACCGTTGGCATCCTGACTGACATTACTATAGCCCGCTTGAGCCAGTGACGGGCCGTCTAATACCCCAGCAGCGACCAGCGCGGCAATGGCTTTTTCGCCGTACTTGAACACCAGATCAAGCGTATTAACCAGTTTGGTATTCCCTGACTTTTGGGCGGCTGTTTTGGCGGCTGTAAAGTCAGACAACATTTTCGGGTCGGTAATGGCACTCGAATAGTCGTTGTATTGGTCGCTGGTTGGGTCAACGCCCCTATCATCCAGATACGAACTAATGTCGGTCGTTGACACGCCGTTTAGTTGCTTATCCAGCCACCCGGCCCACCATTCATCGGAGTAAGTTTTGCCCGCTACGGGTTCGGTATTGTCGTACATAGTCGTTGCTGCTTAGAAAGTGGGTAGGGTAAAATCAAAGCTGTTTTTGATGGGGATTTGAAACCCTTCGGCATAGATAAGCCCGTCAATTTCGAGTCCGACCTTACCCCCTTTTAGGGTGGTGAGAATGCCTTTGGTGGCATTGAGTAAATCGAAGTACTGAACCCCCACGGCAACATTAATGACCGTCTCGGAACGCGGCCCGATAGTCACGGGGCTATCAATGGTAGCGCGGCCCAAGTATTGGCCCGCCGTGTTTACATCGGCCTGAACGCCCTTTAAATTGATCGTGCCGCCCGATGGGTTAATGACCCGCATCGGCAGGAGAAACGAGAGTTGACCGCCCTGCAAACTGATTTGTTTGGGCAAGCCAATCTGATAGTCTAGCCGTTGGGCGGTATTGACTTTGTAGAGTACCCACAAGGCCAGAATGACAATCAGGACAATGAGTATAAACGACTTTTTCATGAGCGTTTGCGGTTTCGTTTTTTAGCTAGGTACAGGATAAACAAGACCAAAATGGCCGCTCCTGCGTACCAGTAATAAACCGTTGGGGTTGGTGCTTCTTGTGGTGCGGGCGTTTTGTCGGTGCCGGGTGTGGTTCCCGTCGTAGTTTTGCCGTATTCAGCAACGAGTGCCGCCCGAATTTGAGCGAGTTGCTTAATGTCTTCGGCGTATAGCTGGACAAGTTGTTGTGCTTTGTAGGCTTCTAATTGCCTTGCGGCTTGCGCTCCTGCTTCCGCCCCGGCAATGATACCCTCCACATAAGGCAAGGCCGCTAAAGCAGACGTAAACGCTTTTTCAACCAGCGTGTACCCATCGGCTCCAATACTTTTCAGGTAGTCAAGCGTATTGTTGACCCGCTCCCTGATGAATGTTACCCGTGCGTCAATGGCGTCAATTCGATCCTTTAGCCACTGCGTTCTATCGGTTCCGGTAGTGTAAGCAACCCGAACAGCATCAATCGTACTAATGGCTTTATCGTTTGCATCTCGAATGGCTTGACGAACTTCATCCGGCAGATAAATCTTTTTGTAGGGTTGCCACGGCCACGTGTCGGGAACCGTCGCAATTACTACGTCGGGGTCTTGCTGGTCGGGTACACCATTATAGATTGTGTTCAGGTCTGCCATATCCCAACAAAATTCCTCAATAGGTATTCTTTGCAGAAATGGTCTGTACTCTATTTTTATGCATGTTATGCTCTATTTTTGAGCATAAAAAAAGCCCATCCTACTACAGACAGGCTATATTTTAATGTACTTAGTGATATTGGCTATTAATCTCTTATTTCAAGAGGTTAATATATATAAAGAAATAGCTCGCCAATAAATACAAATAAATCAATTTACTTGTAAAAGATCCCCCAAAAATCCTTCCAAGACTTTATTGTTTGTTTAGAGGAAATGTTTAATTCGGTTTCATACTGTAGTATAGTTGGAATTATTGGAATTATAAACTTGAGCTTTGAGCTTGTGTTAATATCTGCGCTTAATTCAGACTGGACCTCAAGTCTTTTCTTATAATCTAGCTTATCCAGTCGCTCTAAAACTACAGAAATAAGTTCTATAGCCATTTTATTTTCAGATCCTTCTAAATCTACTTGTTTTTCATTAATACTCTCCTCTATTTCTTCTATTGAGTAATGTAGTTCATCTATCTTAAAATTGACAATGCCAAATTCTCTCTGAATTAATTCTTGCGTTTCATTTATAGCCTTCATAATAATATTTTCTGAAACGGAAGGGTTTTTAGATTTGACTAAAACCAAAAAATTATTCTCAATCTCTACGATATTTGTATTCCGTAAATCAATCTCTTCTTGATATAAATTTCTTCTAGATTTGTCAATCTCGTTATTTTTTAATTGTCGATAACGTAATATTATTTTATATTGCTCTTCTAATTGCACTTTAAGCTGTTCGGTAAAAAAATCAGGTAGCGTTTCCATAGTATTTTTGAGTGTTTTATTGTCGCGTCTCCCAAATAAAAAATAAAATTCTTCATACTTGCCAAATGCTAGAATTGATTTAACTAAATGATAGCTATCTTCGTATTTTACTGAAATTTCTATTTCTAATTTATCTAACATTTTAGCATCTTTTAGTTCTTTATTTAATTTCATCAATTCTTTTTTAATGAATTCGTATATATGGCTTACATCATGCCCCTTAAGCCTTACATATACTGCTTTGTCTTCCCAGCTCTCAGTGACTTCTGCAAAAGAAACTTCATCGTCAAAATATAAATGAAGAATGCATCCGTTTTTCCATTTAAAGTCTTGATAGATATTAGGAAATAAATCCACAATTAGTTTATTAACTGTACCTGCTGGTATGAAAGGTGAATATTTAAAGCAAATTTCGTAATCGAATTTTTTAAAAAAATCAGGGATTGATGAGTTTTTTTCAGGTAGTAAAGATGGTACGATATAAGTAACCTTGTTTTGGAGATCAATTTGTTTATAGCAAAATTTATAAAAAACCATTAAATCTATTAATTTTTCATGTTCACTTGAAGAGTAATCTGTCTCGGGCCAAATATCTGAAATGAAGTCTTCTTCCAATATCCCTCGCCTTACAAATTTGCTATCTAGTATCTTATAAATAGAATTTTTTACCCAAAGCGGATTTAAAACAATAAAATCATTAATATATGTCTTACTTTGAAAATAAATAATATCCCCAATTCTATCTAAATATTTTAACCATATATCACTTTCATCTATGCTTAAATTTTCTAATGAACAAATTTCTCGATATTCGTCTAGTAGAATATAGTTGTCTTTTCTTTTGGTGTCTAAAATTTGTTTAACATTAAACCAATTTTGGCTAAATAAACTATTGAAAATATCTTTACTGACTTTAGGGAGGGCATTTCTGATACTTTTTTCAAGTTCGCCGAAATTATATAAAGTATCACAGGAAATTTTTATAAAATCGTGTATATTGTTAAATGAATTAAAAAGCTCTTCTTCATTTATTCTTTTTGTACCTAAATCACATTTATTTAAAACGTATATTGCTGGACTCTGTAGATCCTCCTCTTTATCATAACCAAAAGCTTTTGACATTGATAGCCAATACTCATAACCTACATAATCTTCTTTTGTAGGCAAATCGTCAACAGATGTGACATAAACGTAGAGAGCTTTTCGACTGCAAAAAACTTGTTGTATTTCTCTATATTTACCTTGTCCTCCAAAATCCCATATCGATAGATTAAAATCAATATTTTGATCCAAATTAGTGATTTCTGCTGCTAAATCTTTTATTGTATATATTGATATATCTAAACCTTGAGTGCGGTCTTTTTTGTCTGGCAACTTTGCATCCTTATCTAATAATTTAATACGAATAGAGCTTTTTCCTACCTCCCCATTTCCTATTAATATTAACTTTGCTTGATATACTGAGGTGAGTTGCCCGCTTAAGCTTTTTAAATAAATTTTTATTGCATTTAAAGTATTCTCATCTTTATCGTAAATTTCTCTTGGGATATTTTTTACTGGATTTAGACGAATATTTAGATATTCTAGATCCGGCAAATGATTTAAAAAATCCATTGTTATTTCATGTATATTATTGTCATATAAGTGAAGTTGCTTTAATTTTTTCAACGAACTAATATAGGATAAATCTAATATTTCGTTCTGTCGAATATCTAATATCTCCAAGTCAGGATAATCTTTTAAGAATGATAAGTCTGATAATTTTTTCTTCCTTAAATACAAGCCAATGATTTTCTTTTTGGAATTTTCAGTAAATGTTAGGTTTTTAGTCCAATCATTAATATCGCTAAAATTCATTGATTTTAAATTCGGTTTAATGTCTCGGTCAAAATCAATAAAATAGTAATTATTTCTAAAATACGACATTAGTGTTATAGATTTTATCCTTTCTAATGATACTAGATCTATAATGGGATTTTTTCTTATTGTTAGTTCTTTTAATGATATTAAGTTTATTATTGGGCTTATGTTAGTAATTTTATTGTGACTTAAATATAGCTTTTCTAATTTTTCCAATTTCTCTAATGGATATATTTCAATAATTTGATTATTAGACAAGTCTAATACTTTTACCATTTTTAGGTTACTTAATTCCGATATATCAATTATGTAATTATTGCGAATATTAAAGTAAGAGATTTTGTTTGACAAAGAAAAATAAGGTATTTTTTCGATTAAATTACTTTCAAGATTAATTGTTTTTATTAGTTTTATTTTATTTATTACTGAAATATCTTCTATTCTATTGTTTGATAAGTTTATGTTGTTTAATTTTTCTAAATATAACAACGGATTAATATGCGATATTTTATTAAATGATAAATCTAATTTTTTTATATTTACTAAATCTGATAGTGGTTCAAAGTCTGATATTTCATTATTACTCAAATTTAATATCTCTAAATTTTTTAAAGTAGACAATGCTTCAATATTAGATATTTTATTGTTACTTAAGTTTAAAATTTTTAATGAAGTGAATTTTTTTGCCGTAAAAAAATTTTTGAGATTTATCGTATCTCCATTAGTTAAATGTAATTCACTTAAATTGGGTATACTAATGTATTTAAAAACGCTATAATTAAAATTACTATTTATTTGTAACGATATTAGTGATTCTAAACTAAAATTTTCTTTTGTTTTTGAAATTTCGACGTCAGATAAATATAATCCTTTTAGCTCATTAAATTCTCTCAGGTAAAATAAATTAACAATTTTTTTTTCTTTGCGAATACCTCTTGGGTATAAAAACCTTGAAATACTTAGAGAAGTAATATCTTTATTTTTATTTATAGTGTAAAATTTTTTAAAATAATTATTCTTCCAAATTCTATTGGCTTCGATAGCTGTAATATTAAGAATTAGAGGAAGTAGTTTTTTTAATTTTTCAACCTGATTATCCATAATTTCATCAGTATTTTGGACTTGCTAGCCCAATAGCTTCCTTGTCAATGTATCTACTATGTTTTTTTTTAAATAATATTGACTGTACAAATGACACATTGATAAATATTTAGTAATCACCAGCTAACAGTAGCCTTAATAGTAAATTACTGAAAATAAGCATTGGTTTTACTCTAATATCTATCTGATTTGATTCACCCCAAAGAAGCTAAATTATTATTATTATAGCAAATTTACACACCTGACCTAATTGTAAGTAATAGAAAAGCCCGTCCAACAATGGGCGGGCTTACTTTAGTTTATTCAAATTTTGTAGCAGTCCTATTTAAAGTCCTATTTAAAGTCCTCTGAAAAGTCCTCTTTGCACAGGACTATTTACTTAAAATGGTAAATCATCGCTACCTGATTCGCCCGAAGTTGTTGGCGGGGTTGGGTCCTGCGGTTTCGAGTCCTGATTTTGCGTTTCTGGTTTCAGGTTTTCACCGTTGGCCGCGCTTAATAATTCCAGCCCGCGAACCTGTACCCCGAAGTCTACCGCTGTCTCGTTGTTCTTGTTTTTGTAAGTCGTCACGTTGGGTTTGCCTTCAACATATACCCGTGTACCCTTTTTCAAATATTGCGCCACGGCCATTGTTTTCGGTTGATACAAACAATTGTACCATTGGGTTTGCTCAACTTCGATACCGTCCCGATTCTTGAACCGCTCATTCACAGCGACCGAAAAGGTGATAAACTCGTTGCCGTTTCCTGATTTGATGGTTGCGTCTTGCCCGACGTTACCAATAAGCATTACTCGTTGCATGGTGATTGTTGCGTTTGAATTGTTTAGGAGTTTACGATCTGGTTGATTTGTTGACGTTTAGCCGGGTCGGTCAAATAGGTTTGCAGGAGTTGGTATAAATCAACATCGCCAAACGAACCGGCTGGGAGATTTAAGGCATCGGTGAAAATCACGACTGCCGGGTTAATGTCGGTTGGCTTTAAAAACTTGGGATTGAGATTGTCACGGGTTAAGGTTTCCGAAAAGAAAGACGGCCTATTCTCATAGCCTTTGTACTGTGGAAATTGATCGGCCCAACCCAATAAGGTTTTATGCCTAGACTGTTTGTCTGTGTTCATAGAATAAGGATTTAATTTTGAATTGGGTACTGATTGGCCCTATGGTGCATCAATTCGGCGGGGGTGTACCGGACTTGATTATAGTCCCTAAGTTCTAACTGACCTTTCAAGTCATACTTAATGACCTCTTTTAGAGATAGTTTTGGGGCAATTCGGAATAGGGTACTATCCCGTTTGTATAGATAGCCCTCGTAGGCATTTGGCCCGTCTTTGGTCTTGTACTGCAAATCGGTAGGCTTGCCGATTGCAATATCAAATTCAGAACGTCGGGCCGGTTCGCCCGTGAATGGGTTAATGATGCGTTCCTCTACCCCGTCTACACTCGTATTCGCGTCGTACTCATCTTTCCACGCGTCAAAGTCTTCGGCCTCCATGAATCCGGTGGGTTGTTCTTCCGGCTCCGAGGGTTGTAATACGTTGAAATTCAGAAGCGATTGCCGATAGAATGCCCCGAACCGGCTATACATCCGTAGGTTTTTGGTGTTGCACAGAATTTCGTCAATCAACTCTATATCATATTTGCCGTCTTTGGTCTGGATACAATCGGGCTTAAAATGATATTTGATACACTCTAAAACGCCTGATAAGTAGTGGTTTAAATCAGACTTACCCGGCTGGATATAGTCTTTGATCGGGTTGCCCTTCTTATCTAAAATGATGTTGTTTTTTCCGTCCCGTTTCCATGTGTACAGGGTTTCATAGTGGATACCGGAATAGGTAGACTCGTTGCCGGTCTGCTTGCGCCATAGCCGATCAACCACCGTCCGCACATGCTCCACACTGTAAGCCGGGTTCTGTAAGATGAAGCTATGTAGGTGAATATGAAGCCCGTGCCCATGCTTCGACCGCTTAACCTCAATGCCATATTCCCCGGCGTACATGTATTGTTTCCATTCCGGTTCTTTACGCATCGCCGTAAAGGCTTTGATTAACTCCCTCGCAAAGAAACGTTTACCTTTCCAAAGGCCGTTTTCATGGGGCACCGTCAGTACCATGTGAACCGGCTTGTAGTAATCCAGTAGCAAAACCCCGGCTTCGTCGGTAGCTGTTTCTAAAAACCGATAATAGCGATTACGGATAATCTGGGATTTGCGCCAGTTCCAAACGTTGTCTAGGCGATGTTTGGAGTACCAGAAGGCTAACGGTTGCAGTTTTTCGGCCCCTCCGTTCTGAAATCGGGCATAATAGCCCTTTGTGTCTCCTACGGCATAGCGAAGGTTTACCAGTTGCTCGAACCGACTTTCGAGTTCATCGCCGAAGCGTTCGCGCTGATAGATGTAGGCGGCATTAGCATTGTGAGCGGTCTTGCTATCGGGTAGCTGTATGTCGTACAAGCCCAGAAAGTCATCAATTTGAGCCTTTAGCCGGTTGTTAAGCACCTGTTTGTTTCGGACGGTGTAGCCGAAACGGTTTTGCCGCGTCAGTTGAGTGGCAACAGTAGGGGAAAGTTTAGTCATTCGGGGGGATTTAGTCAGGGGAAATCCTGAAAGATGTTTCTAAATTTATCGAGAGAGAGCCAACAGGCTAAAATTCAGGCCGTTATAAAATGACCTTATTGGGTTGGCTGAATGCTCATGAGAAGCGATAACGGCAGCACTACGGAGACTTTGCACCCAGCAACATAGCTATACAGATGTAAGCCCGTTGTGGTGATCTTGCCCACGTTAAAGCGTAGATTTTTACACAATACATCAGCCGACCAAACGTCGCCAATCCGCTCGAACAGAATGGTTTGAGTCAGCTTTAAATGGGCCGAATTTTGGAAAGTTGCCCGGAACGCGTCTTGCGTCGAAGACAGCCGGTTGGTAAGCTGTTGTTTTAGGTTCTGTCTCATGCAAACATGTTGGTTTGAATGGCCGGGGCTACGCCGTCCCAAGTGCCGACGTATTCCAGATTTTTGAGCATTTCGGAGAGTTCCAGTAACATCTTAATGTCCTTCTCACGCGGGAACGCATGAAGGTTGGTTTCGTAATGCTTCCGTTTTTTGGCGTTCAGGGCCATGATGTAGGAGTCTACCAAACGCCGTTGTTCCTTGAAGGTGAATTGTTGTCTCTTAATCTTTGCCATAGCCGTTTAATGGGAGAGCAGTTGTCACGCTACGCGTGACGACGGTTTTTCCTACGTCGGCTTGTCTGGTGCAAGTTGAAATGATTGAATCATCATTTGAAGTTTGTACCCGGCGCGTAGGCTTCAAGCTATCATACGCGCCGGGTTGCTCCAGCATAAGCACACGCTACGTTATCCGGGTAGAACCGTCAGAAACTACTTGCGGAATATCCTACGTGCTGAACCCGTCCGGGAATCGAACCCGGTCTAACCGTTACGGGTTACGTAGCCGCTCAACCCATCGGGCGGCTACTTCAATGAAAGTGATACCAAGGACGATAAAGACCGCAATCATGTGGGTGTGTTGTTGATTTGGTAGAATCGTTCACCCTCTTGATTCGTGTAGCGTCCACCGAAATAGAAATCATCTCGTAGGCGTTCGGGTAGGTCTTCAAATGCTACCGGCTTGAATATGTCCGGGCGTTCATCTATATCGCCGTCTATATCCAGTCCATATCGAAGGGAGAGAAATAACACCCGGCTAGTAGCGGCTACTATGGCTAGTTCAGGGTCAGCGTAGTAGCGGATAAGAATAAAGTTACCTACCATAGCTATCGGAACATTTTACGGGCAATCTGAAAATCAACCTTTACTGGCTTCTTATCCTTAATCCGGGGTTCGCCGTAGCTGAAATACTTGGGGTCGTCTTTGTACTTGGGATTACCGCCCAAGCGAACGGCAGAAAAACGCATATCAGGGAAAACCGACGTGAAAAAGTCTACCGCCTTTTCTAGCTCGTCGGCGTCTTCGGAACACAACCGTATCTTGACCATTGAGGTAAGAGCTTAAAACAACTGTTGGCAATTGCGGAAATATGGGAGGTGGCACCGTAGCCGTGCCGGTGTAAAGTAGGTCGGGCGTTCTACCAAAAAGGGCAATAAATCCCCGTCACAGTTGGCCCGGTAGTTTATGGCGGCATGTACGCCAATAGGTTCGGGAATCCCTTTGAACCGACTAATAGTCTGATTCTGTACAGAAATAAACGTAACCGGATAGTTCGGTTCTACGACCGTGATGCGAATGGTTTTCATTGGGCTTTATCGGTTAAGAGATAGCGTTTTGCCGAAAAGACTTCGTAAGGCTGAAAGTCCAGTTTGTTGCTGGCAAACTCGTGTAGGGATACGCCCAAATAGTACCCGATTATGGTGATTGCCTTTGCTTTAGCATCACCTAAATCATTGCCTTCAATTGACAAGTAGCTTTTAAAATGCCACCATAATTTAATAGCCTCTAATTCGGCTTGCATTTTATCGCGTTCAGAGCGCGGCAAATCCATAAATCGCTGATAAAGAGCACGATTCGCGCTAATTGCTGGAATAGCTGATTGGGTGGGGGCTGTTGTATTCACGGCTTTACACTTTGTTTTTGATAGCCTTACACTAAATTTTTTCGTACAGAATTAAGCTTTTGACTGTACATTAGTGTCAAATGATGCACAATAGTAAGCCTTATTAAATGTGTTTGTCAAGTTTTTGTAAGGTTTTTGTAAAATAAATTTATTAAAAATGAAGGCTAATATTTATAATGGTCAGTCTATCAGGATGTTAGCTGACCAAAGAGGAATAACCGTAAAGGACTTATCCGAAATGATGAATGTAACGCGTCAAAGCGTTTATGAGGTATTCAGGAAAGAGAGCCTAAAGAGGGCTACAGTGTTAAAATTCTTGGATGCAATGGGGGCGAAAGAATCTGATGTATTAGCCTTACAAAATACTAATATTAAAGAAAATGTACAGGAAAGTAAGGATGATTACATAGCGAAGCTATTAGCCAAGATAGAAAAGCAGGAAAATGTGATTAGTGAACAGACAAATACTATTGCCCAATTAGCACAAGCCAATCTTTCCTTAATTGAGAAATTGGGAAAGTTTAGTGCAAGCGGATTGCTGGCAGTACTTGACGCTTAATTTTTTTAGCGTTTTGCTTACTGTTTCGCTTGCTTGGGCCTAAAAATGGCCTTCCCAGCGTGTAAGAACGACATTGAAGCTATATAGAAATTCTTTCCGGTTTTTAATCTGTTACGTTTACATTCGCCTTATGCCAATTAGCCATCGGCTATCGTTCATTGTTCAGTATCACCAGTAAATTATGTCGATCCGGGTTCAGAATCTTACGAAAGAATATAAGCAGCAGCGGGCTGTCAATCAGATTTCCCTCACCGTCGAACCAGGCGAAATTGTCGGATTTCTTGGGCCAAACGGCGCCGGGAAATCGACAACGATGAAAATTGCCACCGGTTACTTACAACCGACCAGTGGCACGGTAGAAGTGAATGGTTTCGACGTTCGAACGCACTCAATGGATGTTCGTCGGAGTGTTGGGTATTTGCCCGAGCACAATCCGCTTTATCTGGACTTATACGTGAAGGAATATCTGCGCTTTGCAGGCTCGTTACACGGCTTGAGCGGTTCCGGCTTAACTCGGCGGATTGGTGATATGATTGAGCTAGTCGGCTTAGGGCGCGAACAACACAAACGAATTAGTCAATTATCGAAAGGCTATCGCCAGCGTGTTGGCTTAGCCCAGGCCCTGTTGCATAACCCACCCGTATTGATTCTCGATGAACCAACAACCGGCCTTGACCCTAATCAATTAGCCGAAATCCGACAGGTTATTCGCAATGCCGGACGCGACAAAACTGTGTTGTTCTCAACACACATCATGCAGGAAGTGGAAGCCATTTGTGACCGCGTCGTCATCATCAATCGGGGTCAGATTGTCGCCGACAGTCCACTGAATCAGCTTCGTAGTTCCGCTTCGGGTGCAGGTGTCGTTGTTGTTGCAGAATTTGAGGGGAATTTGACGAATCCTGACCTGTTAGCCTCTATTCCAGGCGTTGAGCGTATTGAGCCTCTGGAGCATGGCCAGTACCGAATCACAGCAGCCCCCAATACAGACTTACGGGCCGCCATCTTCCGCCTTGCCGCCGATCAAAGCCTAACCTTAGTGGGCCTACGTCAGCAGGAAAATTCGCTAGAGGGGATTTTTAAGGAGTTGACCAAGTAACGCGGGTGATGCAGTAACGCGGACATCCTGTCCGCAGTATAAAAATACAAATCTTCACTGCGGACAGGATGTCCGCGTTACTGCATCATTCGGCTTGGTAATAACTGTAGGGCCAATCTTCCCAATTTATAACCAAACCAGCTTTTATGGGATTGTGCAGAATGTAATTAACAATGCGCTTAAACGATTTCTCATTCCTAACAGCGTGATCGTAACTCTCCGCCTGCCAGAATGATTGCCCCGTACGATTCAATAGTCGATTCGCCTGCACAGCTGTATATGTTTTTAAACGCTGGAGTACTTTATAGAAAGGGACATCTTCACGTAATACGGTCAATAATACATGAACGTGATTGGGCATCACACAATAGGCATGTAAATTATAGTAGATATCATGACCAAAGTGTAAGCTTTGCGTAACCAACTGCGCTATCTCCTCATTTTTCAGCCAATCGGCCCCACTTTGGCAACCATCTATGTATTGATCAAATGATACAAAGTATCTACCTTCCAATCGTTTCTTAGCTGCTTCCAAAGGTACATTCTCACGACTATTCTGTTGAACTAGCCAATCGTGTTCTTCTTGAAGTTAACGTAATACGGCGAAGGGAACTGTACCGTGAAGGCGATAAGTTATAAATAATGTTTCGCCTGGCGGCATGACATGTGGCAAACGTCGATGGTACGGTTCGTGCATGCACTACATACGAGAGCTGTCTTAAAAAGTAACGCGGACATCTTGTCCGCAGTGTATAGATAAAATCATCTTACACTGCGGACAAGATGTCCGCGTTACTTGTATACATCCTTACTTCACTGTCGCCATCAGCGGGTATTGGTCGAAGATAGACCGAACAATACCTTTGAAGTAGTTATTCTTGAAGTTCTGGTTGCGCATCATTTTCGATGCATACCCTTTCCAGATAACCTGATACGACTCGGCATCGATCAATGAGATCATCAATGTACCTTCGTCGAGATTATAGTCAATGCGTTTATAGGTGGCGTCGTCATCTTCCCGAACTACCCAGTCCTTAATGACGGGTTGTTGATACCCACGAAAGCGGAGGTCAGATCGAAAAATGTTATACGAGATCAATAGGTTCGGAGCGCGGTTGCTCACCCGATAACCACGAGCTTCCATCTGGTGCCGGATAGCGTCCTGAATGTCGGAACAGAGAAGCGTTGAATCCACAAATTCGCACTCCAGAAAATTAAAGGATTCGTAGTTTTTAAAATGGCCTTCGTAGCTATAGTCATGCTCCACAAAGAGTCTGCTCGACGAACAGCCTGCCATAACGATAGCAGATAGCACAAACAAAATACCAATGCACTTTTTCATACTCAGCTTGTAAAAGTTTTAATTATATACTAGAATGAGTTAATAGTGAGTGTATACTTTGGGGTCGAACCCAAATATAACCGTAATTGTTTGGCAAACAATACCCTAAGACCAAATTTTCAATTCTTATTTAGCCCCCGGTAAAACTCTAGTCCCCGACGCATTTCGGCAGCTGTTACGTGGATATCAAAGGCACAACTACCCGGTCCGTCGAGCAGAGACATACGCACTTCCCGACCCCGATTCTTTTTATCCTGCGCTGTTAGTGTCAGAATAGGCTCAACATCTTCATCGGTCAAACGTACATTTCCATATACGGCAAATATGTATTCTTCGATTTGCGTCAGCAGGTCCTGATCAATCATCTTTTTCTGAAAAGCCATAAACGCTTCAGCAACCATACCAATGGCAATAGCCTCTCCATGCAATAATCGTTTGCGAGGTTGATTCAGGAAATAGGTCTCTACTGCATGACCCAGCGTATGGCCGAAATTCAGAATCTTACGAAGTCCTTTCTCGGTAGGGTCCTGTTCAACAATCCGCTGTTTAACGGCTACTGAGTGAGCAACCAGTACCGGCCAGTCCTGCTCATCAAGATCACGCCGACGGATTTCGTCCCACATCGTCGCATCAGCAATCAGACAATGTTTAATAACTTCGGCAAACCCCGATCGAAGTTCGCGTTCGGATAACGTTGATAGAAAAGCGGGATCAATCAACACGGCATTGGGTTGTTGAAATACTCCGATGTGATTTTTGAGTCCCCGAAAATCAATGCCAAGCTTTCCGCCCACACTCGCATCCACCTGCGAAAGTAAGGTAGTGGGCAATTGAGCAAAGGAAATCCCACGTTTGTAGGTAGCCGCGCAGAAACCACCCATATCGCCAATCACTCCCCCGCCCAGATTTAGCACCAGCGCATGTCGGTCGAAATTAGCCCGCGTCAACGCATCCCAGATTAGCTCGCAGGTGGCAATGTGTTTCTGCTCCTCGCCTGCCTTAATCCGAACAAGCGTATGCTTAGGCAATATCGTCTTTAGCTCCGGGTAGCAAAACCGGAATGTATGGTTATCGGCGATGACGGCAATGGCCGAAAAATCGTGAGCGTCCAGAAAAGCAGGCAGGCTTTCGGCGATGGGGGCGATGGTTACTGTTGACATACCGTAAAAGTACGGCGGTTGTCGGCAGGCAAAAAAATAGGAAGACAAGTATTTTTTAATATTGATTGATGCATTTTCTGGGCATCAATCAATATCAAGTAAAGTAAAGCCCTCCGACAGCACTTCTTTTTCAAATTCGGGCGCTTCTCCGAAAACGGGTAACTTTCGGACGGGAGGCATTCCCACAATTCGACCTGCTTCATCCAGATTGAATTTGAGGCAGGTAAACGCAAATGGTAATGGTATTTCCCGTTTGAAGCTAATCGTGGTTTTAGCGATTTCCTCAACTTTCAAGGTAGCACTGGCTTTAAACAGCTTTTCGATTTCGGCGGCCTTTCCCGAAAGATCAACCTTGTCTTCGTCAGCGATATGTATGCTGAAATTGTCGCTGGTAATAATGCTGTCTACTACCAGTAAATCAGAGCCAGTAAAGAAGCCAGCCGTAACCGGGTTGCTTTTATCGATACTTTGGTATTTGAGTGCAGTTCCCAATAAACCGTTATCAAAGGTGCATTTGTAGACGTTGCTGAAACTAAATGATAGGGTAGTGGCTCCCTGAATTAGGCTCTCAATACCGCTGTTTACGCCAAATCCTTTCAGGAAATTATTAGCGATTTTTATGCCTATAGCCAGATTAGCTTTACGACTCCGGACACCCGACAAATCGGCCATGTAGTCTTTTTGTATCTCACCATCGCCCACTAAAAAGCGCTCGGGGTGCGTTAATAGCCGCGACAGTTTGCCGCGCGGATGCAGTTGCTGCCCAGCCCGTTCGATAACCAGCAATGGTTTGACCTCGCCATTGGGTATGCGCAGGATTTCGGCTCGTAGCCAGTCTTTTAGCACAGCTACTAATGGGTCAACTTCTTTACAAAATAAGCGTTCCATCGAATTTATTGGGGCTGGTTGTTTTGATCGTCTTCTAATCGCGCCAAACTACGCAGAACAACCTGCTGGTTATACTCATCTCCAAACTCAATGAAAATAGCCAGCGATTTCTGGTAGTAGTCTTTGGCCTGAGCCCACTCCCGCTCCTCTTGAGCCACTATCCCCAACTGATGATAGGTACTCCCCTGACTGTAGCGGTCATTAAACTCGATCAAAATAGCCAGCGATTTCTGGTAGTAGTCTTTGGCCTGAGCCCACTCCCGCTCCTCTTCAGCCACCCGGCCCAACTGATGATAGGTACTCGCCTGGCTGTATCGGTCATTAAACTCGATCAAAATAGCCAGCGATTTCTGGTAGTAGTCTTTGGCCTGAGCCCACTCCCGCTCCTCTTGAGCCACTATCCCCAACTGATGATAGGTATTCTGCTGACTGTAGCGGTCATTAAGCTCCATCTTAATAGCCAGCGATTTCTGGTAGTAGTCTTTGGCCTGAGCCCACTCCCGCTCCTCTTCAGCCACCATGCCCAAATTATTATAAAGAGAGGAAGAAAATTTTTTTTGACTTTCTGGAGGGACGTCTTGCAGATTATCATTAATAAATAGCGCTTTTTGATAAGCTTCCTTAGCTTCGGTAAACCTTTTAGTCAGCAAAAGTCCATTACCAACATTGTTCATTATCCCTGCGAACTCGTAGCCAATTTGGCCAACTAACATTTCTTTTGGATAATTTTCGATCTGAGCTAATACAGTTTGAGCTATTCGTAACCCTGCTTGCTGATCATTTTTACTAACGTTGTACTTCGATAAGCAAAAGAATGGATAGAAAACACTCTGGTGTTTTTTTAACGAAATCTGTAAGGCGTTATAAATATTTGCATATTCTAACTCGGCGAGTATAGTACCCATTTGTTTTTCATTGGCTTGTTTTGAGTCAAGCAATTCATAGATTTCTTCGGCGAAGCCGTTATAATAATTACGAAAGGCCATGTCTAACGCCTGTTTCCCGGCGGCATCTGCACCAGTCTGTAGTTTTTGCTGCAAAAAGTAAGGAAACACAGGTTGTAGACTGAGAATGGGTGATCCAGGGTTAACAGGTTCCATTAAGCCCCATTTCACTGCTTCTCCAATAATGTCGGCCCAATTCTCAAATGAGTAGTGCTGATAGGCAGGTTGCTGCTTTAGTTCCGTAAAGTAATTTTCGAGAAGGTTTAGATTTATATAGCCTGAAAACGGGGCCAGACATATCAGCAACTGCTGGGCATCAACCGATAGGTTACTGTGGGAATACTCGATGCAGCGCAGAATCACTTCCTGTGGGTCGATACCCTTGTCGCCAAGGCGCAGGTTCGCCATAATCTCCCCAGCTGTCTGGCGGGTTAGGTTAGGTAAAATCACTTCCATCGCCAGTGGATAACCCGCCAGTAGAGTCATTAGCTTATCAAAATCGGGGTCTATTTTGATAACATCCAGTAAACCAATCGGCTCCAGAATCAGGCGGGCCAGGTCGGTTCGGGCTTCCTGATCTAGGCCAGTCAGTTTATATACGTTTTTATCGAACGTAGCGGAAGCCAGCCAGCTTTCATCGCTTCTTGATCCGAAGATGACAAAGGATTTGATAGACTTCCCGGATTTCTTTCGGAGCCGGGCTAGGAAATCTCTCAAATCGGTTCGGTCAGTTTCCGAAAGCGTATTCGGAATAGCTAGTGAAGTGCCGGTAATGGATTCGCAGTTGTCCAGAATCAGGCAATAGGCTTCCGTGGTTAATTTATCTTCGATTTTGCTGCGTTGTGTAACAAGGCTACTGGCCTGAAAGTGTGCAAATTCCCATTTATTTAGTAATTGTCGGCCCAGCTCGTTCAGGATTTGTTCGAGTGTGTAGGCGCGTTTGTCGTAGCCAAAATAGAAAGTTTTTTTAACCCAGCCGGTTCGCTCCCACCAGCGGGCTAGGTATTCGAGCAGCGTGGTTTTGCCCGTGCCGCCCATGCCCCGCACCAGCAGCATATTGTGTTTCAGCAGGTGTTTCTCGATGGATAGAATATCCAGGTCACGGCCCACAAACCCATACACGGGTTCGGCCGAAGGATGGTAGGTCGCTTCCCGGCGTAGGTAATACTGTTCTTCCTCATCGGGTGTAAGTGCCTGCAACGTAAAGCTGACCGGCCGGTTTTGGTACAATACAGGCAGCAGCCAGTCTTCGAGTTCGATGGTTTGATCGAAATAAGCCCGGCGATTTTTGTTCATCGCCAGCTCGCGCCGACCACTAGCTATCGCCCGGTTCAGGTTAGCATGATCGAATAGGGCTTCATAGAGGTGCTGCATCAGCACCCGAGCGGCTGATACCGTTATAGAATAACTTTGGCCTAAGACGGCCTGCACACCCGCTTCCATCAGTTTAGCGGCCAGGCTGGTTTGATAGGGTCCGTCCGCTTCTTTCGCCGATTGGCAGGCATTGAGCAGACAAACCGGAATGTTTCTGGCTTTTAACCGTTTCGCCAGGTCTTCGGCACTGACCGGAACGGCCTTGCCTTTTTCTTCTCCTTCAAAGAGTAAAAAGGCTTTTTTACCCTCATAAGGAGCCAGATCGGGTAATCCCCAATTGGCCTGCATCTGATAGCGACTGCGGTCCACTCCCTGCTGTAGGTGCGTATACTCGAGTAACGCGCCGTGCGTATCGAAATGAACCAAATGATAAAAACCAGTTGGTTTGGCATCTAAGTGCTCCACCAACGATTGATACGTACCAGGACGAAGAATATGGGCATCGACTCGGAGTTGAGCCGATTCAATGAGTTCGATAACAGGACGAATAATAGTTCGGTAATTGACGTCATCTTCCCAATCGGGCCGGGCCGTTACAATTAGCAGATTCAGTACCGTCGACGGACTGATTGGGGCAATAAAGCTGACGGGCTGGTTGTTTTTGCGAAACACATTAGCCCGGCCAGCCGCAAAGGCTTCTGGAAGTTCCGGATCTTTCAGTGCTTCCCAATGAATGGTATGAAATCCCGTACTTTTCCCAACAATCGCAAATTCAAGCTGGTCTAAGCCTTGGTTTCTACAGGTTCTGTACTCAAAAGCGATGTTGGGTGTCTGAAAAAGAGTCGTAAACAGAGTCTCGCCGTACTGGCGAATTTCCTCTACGATACGCCTGACCCGTTCCCGGTCCAGAAACGGGTTGCGAAGTTGCTGTTCAAAATACCATTCAAATCGGCGTTCCTGATCCCGGTCAACAGGATTGGGCAATACTACCTCATACTGAGATCCATTGTTGAAAGAAATGCGTAAAGAGAAGTCTTGATCAGTGACATGGTCTTCCTGAATCGTTATAACATTTGGCATGGTGTTGGAGGTAAGGTATGGCACCGAAATATAAGAATTTATACGCTGTGTGCTATTCCTGACAATCGACGGGGAATCAAAATAATGGCCAATTTATTTTTCCTGCTGTTTGCATCTTTTCATTCCCTTTCTTTGCTTCATCTAATCTTCCTGATTTCCCCTTCCTACTCTCTATGAAAACTCGCTACCGGGTTCTATCAGGTTTATTCCTGCTGTCGACCATCACCTACCTCGACCGCGTTTGCATGAACGTAGTCAGCAAGTATGTCAAAACAGATTTACATCTCGATAATCAGCAACTTGGTTGGATTTTAGGAGCCTTTTCGCTGTCGTATGCACTCTTTGAAATACCGACTGGCTCGTTAGGCGACCGCATTGGCCCCCGACGTGTATTGACACGGGTTGTGCTCTGGTGGTCGGGGTTTACAGCCCTCACAGGTACGGCCTTTAATTTTATGTACTTGCTGATTGTCCGGTTTCTGTTCGGTATTGGTGAGGCTGGTGCTTACCCAAATGCCTCTATCGTAATTGCCCGCTGGTTTCCAGCCGTTGAAGTAGGCCGGGCGCAATCCGTAATCTGGGCTGCCGGACGACTCGGAGGCGCTCTCACTCCGCTGCTGGTGATTCCACTGGTTCACTGGGCGGGCTGGCGCTGGGCGTTTGCAGTTTTGGGCCTGGTAGGTGTGCTTTGGGCGATTGGCTGGTATTTCTGGTTCCGTGATGAACCGTCCGAAAAATCAGGCATTAGCGCAGCTGAAGTGGAAGAAATCGAGACGGGCCGGAACATCAAACCAAACGATCACCGAATTCCCTGGACAACCATCATCAGCAATCCCGATTTATGGTCCTTGATGCTGATGTGTCATCTATTTTTCTACGGGTCGTACTTTTTCACCAACTGGTCGTCGGTGTATTTTCAGGAAGGGCGCGGCCTGACCGAAGATCAGACAAAGAACTTCATCTCGCTATCGTACTTCCTGGGTGCCATTGGCTGTCTGGTTGGCGGTGGTTTAAGCGATATATTAACGAAACGATACGGCTTAAAAATAGGTCGCCGGGTAGTTGGGGTTGGCGGACTGGGCCTGTCGAGCTTGTTTTTCCTCCTGGCAGGGCTCACTACCGATAACGAGCTGGCGGGCTATTTGCTAGCTGTGTGTGTACTAACGAAGGATTTAGCCTTACCCGTAGCGTTTGCCGTTTGTGTAGATATCGGTCAACGAAATGCAGGTACGGTGGCTGGTTCTATGAACTTCGCTGGGCAATTGGGTGGTTTTTTCATCACGATCCTGTTCGGTATCATCGTGGAACAAACCAAAAACTTCAACTATCCTCTGTTTATGATTGCAGGTTGTTTGCTGGTAAGCGCGCTATTATGGTTGCGTATTGACCCGACGAAGCCAGTGGCGATAAAGTAGAGGAAAGTAAAGAGGCTGTATTAAACATCGTTGAATCATACTAAAGATTATGCACTAGATGTCGAGATAGATTCGCATCTATTAAAAATATGGTTTAATCAAATATTAACGAATGCGACAATTCTAACACAGATTATTGCAGTGTAATTTTTGTCATAAGGGCTATGAAAACGAAGATGCTTATTGGGCTTAGCCTTTGGTTCTATTCAGGGACACATATCGCAAAAGCTCAGTCACTTAGTAACTTAGATCAAGACCTTGTATTTAATACTGTAGTAAGTAAACAAATAGTTTATCCATCGCGAGCCGTTGAGGCAAAGGTTTACACCCGATCAGTAATTTACACTCATTTTCGCATTGACTCATTAGGTCATGTCCAAGATGTGATGACTCTAAACCCCAGTCCAATAGATTATGGGTTTGATCAACAAATTAAATACGGTCTTAATCATCTGCCACCTTTGAAACCATCCTATCAAGGTGATTATATCTTACCTGTGCGGTTTGTGTATGCTCATAGCAAAGGAGAAACGAAGATAGACACACTAGTATCAAGTATTGCGACTGACGAGGCTCTACGAGTTGCTTATCCAAATCAAATATTATTGACTGAAAGGCGTATACAAACCTATATACGAATGTTTACGGGTAATCCAAGATAACCTTTAGCCTCTTCTTATAACTTTCATTATCAAATCATTCTCCCATAAAGCAGAAAAAGTGACAAGAATTGATCCTGTCACTTTTTCTGCTTTCGCTTTATAAATAAGCGGGTTTCCACGGCAACGGCCGTCCGTCCGCCCTACGTACGATTACGAAACAAGTTTCAGGCCATCGGCAAATGCCTGCATTTGGGGCATGGTACCTAACGAAACGCGGCACCAGTATTGGCCGTCGAATTTCCACTGACGGATGCTTACGCCCTGCTCCATCATGCGAGCTACGAAATCTTCGCCCTTCATCCGGATTGGGAACATCACGAAGTTAGCTCCCGATGGCAGTGGTTCGTAGTTATGCTGCTTCAGCACCCCCAGCAGATAATCTTTCGACTCCTGCGCTTTGCCAAGCGAGTATTTGATAAAGTCTTTATCCTGCAAACTGACACTGGCGGCACGCAAGGTTGTTCCGCTAATACAACCGCCACCCGTTGAGAATTTAGTGATCTGCTCCAGCAATTCAGGTTTTGCAATCATATAACCCGTCCGTAAACCAGCAAAACCGTGTACTTTCGAGAATGTCTTGGTAATGATGACGTTATAGCCTTTCTTAACCATATCCACCATCGTATAGGCTTTCGGATCGGGGGTGTAATCGATATAGGCTTCGTCTACCAGAATTGGGGTTTTCGCACCAACGGCCTCGCAGAAGGCACGAAGTTTCGTTGGATCGACGGTAATAGCAGTCGGGTTATTGGGATTACACATGTAGACCATGCCTGTCTGGCTACCTATGCGCTCATTCAGTTTGTTCAGGTTGATGTCGTACCCATCTGCCGCTACCAGGGGAACACGATCCATCGTGATACCATGTTTAACGGCAGCACGGGGAAGTTGATCAAAGGTTGGATCGGGCGCAACGATGGTCCGGCCCGCATTCGGGCGATAAGCGGCCCACATTGAGGCTGCCGTCAATAACTCGCCTGAACCAGCTCCCAACAGAACGTATTCTTCAGGAACACCTTCGCTATCAGCTACTAATTTGCGAAATTTCTTAGCATGCTCCATCGCATAGAGATAGCCATCAGGAGCAGCCTCTGCAATAGTTTTAATCACCTTTGGCGACGGACCATAGGGATTCTCATTAGCTGATAAACGAGCTTTCAGCACACCGTCTTTAGGCAGTTTGTAGCCTGCGAGCAGTTCGGGTTCTGGTTCACAGAATGCAGACGGAGCCGCTGCCAGACTTAAGCCAGATAACATACTGGCCCGGAGCCAGTCACGACGATTGAGAGACATAAGCGAAGGTTATTTTTATCGCATGAATAAATGAACTGACGACTAGACGTTAATAGAAGAAACGACTTTCGGAAGCACTAGACAGGAAGCCGCAAATGATTATTTTGTTGTACTCTATCGAGTAGACCAAATATATGGCCGAAAACAACGTTTTCAAATAATATTTTAGTAAATATCAATAACTACTATACAAAATTTCAATGAATATAAAAAAATACAAATAAAAGTAAACTATTCAAAGCCAACCCTTTGCTAGAATTCAAACTGTGTCAACTCTTCCAACTGAATACTCCAGGCGCAACGAAAATGTCCAAGCGGACACGCTACTCGCCCATGTAGATTACAGGGGCGGCAATCGAGCGGTTCGGGCGTTTGTACCACCCGCGAAACATCGGCCAGAGGCCCAAACCCAAACTCAGGTACTGTCGAGCAAAAAATGGCCGTTGTTGGCGCGTTCATCGACGAACACAAGTGCAACGGCGCCGAATCATTGACGTAGTTCATAACAGCTCGTTGTTGCAGGGCTGCTGATTGCAGCAAACTCAATTTCCCCGCCAGATTGACAACGGCTCTCCCCTCTTCAGTCAATGCTTTAATCGCATCACAAGCCGCCGTGTCGGTGGGGGCGCCTAACAAATAAATGGTCAGGTATTCCGGTAAGGCGTTTATCAAGTCAACCCATCGTGCCGTCGGGTACTGCTTCGTAAACCAGACCGACATCGGTGCCATACACACATACGGCTGATTCTGATAGGTTTTGACAGCGGCATAATCAGCATCCGATGGATACAACTTAGGGCGTGTCAGAGCATTGGCTTGAAGGTGCTCGGTAAATCCTAATGCTGTTAGCAAACCTGCATTGCGATTGATTTCGTGCACACCGGGTTCAAATCGGTGATCAACCTGATACGTAAAGAATCGCGCGAAAGGGTTTTTATTGAATCCAGCCGTAACATCAGCTCCCGAAAAAGCGGTAAATAGCCCCATCGTTCCGTAGCGTTGCAGGTTCAGAACGGCATCGTATTTACGATCACGAACAATTCGCAATAACCGCCACAAATCCCGATATTTGGTGCCCTTTTTATGCCAGACCAAGACTTCATTCAGAAATGGATGATTGACCAACAGACTCTCATTTCCTTTACGAACCAACACATCAATAAGGGCATCGGGCCGGGCTTGATGGAGTTGCTCGAGCAGAGCCGTTGCCAGAATTACATCGCCGATAAAAGCGGTTTGGATAATCAGGAACCGGGGCTGTTTGGTTGCGGTTATCATAAGTACGCGCTATACGTCGTTACGACTGCGTAAATTACTAAGAATGGAAGATTACGAAGTTTATACCCTGCCCAATGGAATTCGGATTGCGCATAAACAAATGCCGCATACGCAAATTGCCCACTGTGGTATTATGCTTGACATCGGCAGTCGCGACGAACAACCACACCAGCAGGGATTAGCCCATTTCTGGGAGCATATGGCGTTCAAAGGTACGGAGAAACGAAAGTCGTACCACATTATCACACGGCTAGAAAACATCGGCGGTGAATTAAATGCCTACACAACTAAAGAAAAAGTGTGTTTTCACGCGTCTGTTTTAGGCGTTCACTTTGAGAAAGCAGCTGAATTACTGGCCGATATTACCTTCCACTCGGTATTCCCCGAAAAGCAGATCGAGCGAGAACGGGGTGTTATTCTGGAAGAAATGGCGATGTATTACGACTCGCCCGAAGACGCTATTCAGGACGATTTCGATGAATTGGTCTTCCCAAATCACGCGTTGGGGGGTAATATTCTGGGAACTACGGAAACGGTTGAAGCCTTTCGGCGAGAAGATCTTCAGCAATTCATTGCCGAGAATTACGACACCAGCCGGATCGTATTTGCGTCTGTGAGCAAATTGCCATTTAAACAAGTCGTGAAAGTTGCTGAAAAATACTTTCGGGATGTACCCGCTCAACATTCTGCACGGAAACGCAAAAAACCAACCGACTATTCACCCCGCCAAACACGGGTTGAACGGCCTATTACACAGGCACAATGTGCACTTGGTCGGCCTGCTTATGGCCTAACAGACCCGCGTCGGCTTCCCTTTTTCATGCTCGTCAACTTACTAGGTGGTCCAGGCATGAATTCTCGATTGAATCTTAACCTCCGGGAAAAGTACGGCCTGGTCTATTCGATTGACGCCAGCTACACGCCTTATCTGGATACTGGTTTTCTGGGAATTTATTTTGGCACCGATCCCAAAAAAGTAGACAAGGCCCATTCGCTGGTCATGAAAGAGATGAAACGGCTTCGCGAACAGTCCTTGACGACTCTGCAACTGCATCAGACAAAAGAACAACTGATTGGGCAGCTGGCCATGGCCGAAGAAAGCAACAACAGTTTTATGCTAATGATGGCCAAAAGCCTGCTCGATATTAATCGGGTGGAATCGCTGAGCGATATTTTTAACGATATCAAATCCGTAACAGCCGAACAGCTTCAGGGACTCGCGCAGGATGTTTTCGATGAAAGTCAGTTCAGCACACTTACGTTTGTACCGGAAAAATAAGATCAAGTTCAACGTTTCAGGTTCAGTGTGTCAGGTATACCCTGATTTCTGGACCTAAACTAGTACTCTTCCAATTTAGTTTCTATCGATTCTTTGGATTCTATCGTCTTTGATTATCAGTACAATAGGACCAAAAGAATCTATAGAATCCCCTAGAATCTAGTTTGCCAAAGCACTAGTAGGTTTGAACTCGAAGACTTGGAACATGAAACCCGAAACCGAATTAACCCTACGCGACGCCCAATCCACCGTCGATGAGTGGATAAAAACTGTTGGTGTCCGTTACTTCAATGAGCTAACGAACATGGCTCAACTAACCGAGGAAGTGGGCGAAGTGGCCCGTATCATCGCCCGGCGCTACGGTGAGCAGTCCGAAAAAGAATCCGACAAAAGCAAAGACCTCGGCGACGAATTAGCCGATGTGCTTTGGGTACTCATTTGCCTGGCCAATCAAACCGGCGTCGATTTGACCGAAGCTTTTCAGAAGAATCTGGCTAAGAAAAATATCCGGGATGCAACCCGTCATCTGACGAATGAGAAGTTGAAGTAGTCCCCCTTTATGGCTTTGCCAATAAGAGAAGCAACCGATTAGGCTCCGCTATTCCAGATTTGGTTGTTTCATTTGTGAACAACTAATCGACGTTATGAAATTAGTTAGAAGCGGAGCCGGCTCAACGTCGATCATGACGCACCATTCAGAAGGGAAGTCGAGAGTTGAAACCCGCGATTTATTTCATCATAGGCTCGATTATTTTCCCAACATTGCCACTGGGCTCGAGGATTTTAAGCAGGGCAGATACGGTAGGGGCCGTGTCCGCAACCGTAGTTCGGGAGAACGTTTCGCCCGCTTTGACGCCCCAACCATAGAACAGGAGCGGAATATGCGTATCATAGTTATAAGGACCACCGTGACTGGCCGTAATGCTGCCTGCCATCCAGCCCGGTTCAATCACCAGTTGAATATCCCCGCTCCGCTTCGTATGCGTACCATTTTTATATAACGTGAGTTGGTACTCGTTTAAACTAGCGGTGCCTAATTCATGCAAATTCAGTACATCGGCAATCCCATTGGCGTTAGGTAGCACTTCCCGTAAGGCCTGATAGACATCATTAACCGTAATTTTCTTGGCTTGGAGTGTCTGATGATTCAGGTAAAACTGATAGTTCTCCGAGGCCCGGATATAATCGCCATCTCCAAATTTTTCCTGAAGAGTCGCTTTCATCATTGTGTTAATTGCACTCATATTAATTCGGCCAGCAGGCAGGTGATTTTCCTGCCATAAATCCACGACATCCATCACTCCGTGATCGGCTGTGATAAAAAACAGGTAATTCCCTTTGCCAACCGAGTTATCGAAAGCGGTTAATAGCTCCGCCAGATCCCGATCCAGCCGTAAGTAAATATCTTCTTCCTCCACCGAATTAGGCCCGAATGCGTGCCCTACATAGTCTGGTGTTGAAAAACTAATCGCCAGAAAGTCAGTAGCATTGCCTTTGCCCAGATTCTCATTCTTTAGGGCTTCCAACGCCATTTCTTTGGTGAGCGTATTGCCATGAGGTGTGCTGGCAATGATCCCAAATGCATCTCCCGCCCGGCCTGCCAGCTCATACGGAAACACCGACTTAGAGGCACCCGCCAGTTTTGCTTCATACGATTTGTCATCTGCCGTACTTTCGGTGTATTGGTTAATAGGCAACAGGGTTTGCCAGCCAAGTTTCATGAGTTCGGCCGGACGTTTTCGATCATTATAGGCCGATACCCATTGCGGTAGGTCAGGGCGGTAAAACGTGCTGGTAATCCAGTTCCCGGTTTTACTATCAAACCAATAAGCGCCATTTGCAGTGTGGCCAGCGGGTAAAATGGCCCCGCGATCTTTGACCGCAATCCCAATAGTTTTGCCTTGATAGTTGGTGCCGATCCGTAACTGATCGGTAACGGTGCTCACCTGTAAGTTCCTCGGCGACATTTTTCCGGCTGAGGCATTGGTGGTACCAACGGTCTGTACCGTGCTATCGCCAACACAATACATGTTTTTACCCAATCGCTTATCGTACCAATCGTTGCCAACAATTCCATGCAGCGCGGGCATCGATCCCGTATACACCGATGCATGGCCAGCCGCCGTAACGGTTAAGGCATAGTGATAATGGTGATTGCGGCAGTTGAACCCCTCCCGTAAAAGCCGTTTAAAGCCTCCGTCTGTATACTTATTGTAATAGCGATACCAGTAGTCATAGCGCATTTGATCGACAACGACGCCAACGACCAGTTTAGGTCTTGGTAAAGTAGAGGCCGAAGCGCCTTTAGTCGATTGCCCGAATACGGAGGATGTTATTAACAGGAGTAAAAACCCAAAACGAAACATAAGCGGTTGGATGAATTAATGAGTAAATTCGGGTGCAAGCTAGGAGGGTAATTCTGGAAGAATTTTGGAAAGAGTTGATTTGCGAACTAAATAGGTTGTGAATCTTAGGAATTGACACCTATTTCCAGAACTGAGATCGAATCTGGAGTCATAAATGGTTGATGAAAGCCAGCCAGTCGATTCCTGGCTGGCTTTCATCAACCATCCTATCAGGTCATTCCCCCCTTCGAGAGGTAATGCCTGGCAGAATTAAAAAGAATAGGTAAGCGAGGCCCAGAAACTCCTTGGCAAGATAATCCGGCCGATTTGCAAAGAGCCTGCCTCAAAATTGCCATTTTGCAGGAACTGATCTCCTCGAACGTTACCTTCTGTCAGGCCCCGACTGTTGAGCAGGTTATCGCCCCAAACCCGCAACCCAATTGCTTTCGTAGCCCGGTAATCAATCCCCACAGACAGTTCATTATACCCACCCAGGCGATACACGTTACTGGGTGAGCTCCACCGTTTTCCTACGTGTCGCAGGCTGGCGAAGAAATCCATCTTTTTATACGTGTACGTCCCCGATAGTTCGAGCAGGGCATCCGGGATCCGTTCAGCTTTATTACCCGACCAAACGAAAGGTTTGCCCGCCAGATCAGCGCGTGCAGTGGATGGCGCGGTTACTTCGTAGTTGGTGTACTTGCTATCCTGGAATGTCGCCACAAACCGGAAGTTAAGATTGGGTTTCGGTGTATACGAAGCCTCGATTTCAGCGCTCAGGTTACGGCTCGATGCGAACGTGGGAATGGTGATGAACGACCCTTTCGTATCAGGAATCAGCATGCTGGAGGAAATGTTGTTAAGGCTTGCATACACCAGCGAACTAAACAATGAAAATTTCGCGGTATTGACCTTGTAACCCGCTTCGGCCATGAAAACGCCCCGGTTCCGAACTCCTGACGGATCAAAATTAAAATTGGCATAATCCCCAATCGTAAGGGCGCTATACGTACGGGTTGCCCGGCCAAACAGGGCGTGTTGCTCATTAATTTTGTAATTCAGCCCTAATGAAAAGGTACCGTATGTGTTGCTTTCATCGAAGGGTGTGTAATTCGTATAGGGAGCTACATTTTGCAAGCGTTGCCCTTTGATGTGGAACTGATCCATCCGCAGCCCCAGATCCACCGTCCACCGTGCCCAGTTAATTTCGTCAGATGCCCAGGCCGATGTAGTTGTCGTCGTTCCTTTCCGATAGCCTGAAATGTTCACGCTACTAAAGCCATTCCCCTGGTTGGTATTGACGAGCAGCACACGCGGTTTGTCAACAATTTCAGTATTGAAGGCGGCTCCAATCGTTAGCATGTCGATATCATACGTATGAATCCCTGCGCCAAAGGAAAGAGAGTGGTTTTTAACCTGTTTGGTAATATCGAGGTTATCCGAAAACTGCTTGTCGGCATTGGTTGTGGCCGAGAGGGATTGACCGGTGTAATAGCCCGTTGGATTTACAAGCTGTTGTCCGTTCTGGTAATAGTAGTTAACATCACTTCGGTAGGCCGCTGCCGCTGTTACGAGGGTTCCATTAAAACTGCCGTCCGTTTGCTGGTAACGGAGATTGTTCTTGATGATCCATTCGTTTTGGGTTGTATGCTTAAACTCAACCCCACCCGCCAGCGATTTAGTATGAAATCCGTCGGATAGATCGTAGTTATAGGTAATACCATTGGGTGCCTTTACACTCACCTGAGTATCACGGGTAGCCAATGTCTGGGTCAATAAATCAAACGTGGGCAATGCTTTGCCTAACCCTGACCCATCGTAACTGTAATAAGCCGGTACTAGCCAGGAGGTTTTATCATTCAGGTATTTACCATACACTCGTACATAGCTGTTCGGCGCAAATTGATAAGTGAGATTGGCTTTCAACTGGCCGCCGTCATTGGCCCGGTATGAGGGGGGGCGTATGCCATCGTCAGCCCGATAAAAACCACCTACATTGAATTTCAGCTTAGGAGCCAACGGGCCACCTACGTTAAAATCTACGCGGGTAGCATTTTGCGATAGGCCACGGGTTAGTTTTACTTTTCCGGCTAATTTATCGGTACCCGTATTGGAAATGACGTTGATCAATGCACCCGGTGTATTGGCCAGCAAAATAGCCGCATGTCCGCCCCGAACCGCTTCTACGGTCTTAACAGTCAGGTCAATTTTATAATACTGATCGGCCGACGGAATGCTACTGAATCCGGTTGGTAAGACCGGTAGCCCGTCTTCCATCACGCCCATAAATACATAGCCGCCACCCGGCAGACCTCGCACCCGCACGCTCCCCGGGCCATCGCCCCCACTGGCTTCGGGCGAGAGACCCGGAATAGCTTTGAGCATGTCGGTGCTGTTAAGTGGTGGGCGCTGACTGAGCTGTTTGGCATTGATTGTCGACACGGCCACACTCGACTCAATTTTCTTTTTGGGCGAACCACTGGAGGTAACAATAACCTGTTCCAGTTGTAGGTTATCTTCCTGCATGACCAGCGTTAACTGTACATCGTTAGCCCCTACAGCCACCTCTTTCCGAAGTGTAACAAACCCAATACTACTCAACGTGAGTGTATAAACGCCCTCTGGAATGTTGTTGAATGTAAACGTACCAGTTGGATCGGTCACCTGGCCCATGTTCTGATAATCCAGCAATACCGTAGCCCCAATCAAGGCTTCTCCTTTGGCATCGACCACGCGTCCTGAGAGTTTATAGGTTGCCTTGGGAGCCTCTTTTTTTTCGTCGCCTGGGGCGGGCGTTGGTTTCGGAGCGGGGGTGATAATAATAAGTTTACCTGAAACCCGATAGCTTAACTCTAAGGGCGTTAGTACCTCATTAAGAACCTTTTCCAGTGGCTGCTGTTCAGCATGCACACTTACTTTTCGATCCGACTGGATGAGTTTGGCACTGAAGACAAAACGTGCGGTTACCTGTTTTTCGAGTAAGGGTAATATGGTTTCAACAGTATGTTTCTGGGAATGGAACGTAACCCGTTGTTGCAGCAACTCCTGCGCTTTGCCATCGGTGGCATAAGCTCCGCTCACAAACGCAGCAAGAACAAAAATTTGAGTGAGCGTAAGACGCATAAGGGTAAGGACTATTTGGAAGTATAGCCGATTTTTCATTCTTTTGACTGTGTGTTAAGGTGAAAATTTTGATACAGCAAACCCCGTCATCTTTGTGGAAGATGTTCGAACGATCAATAAAGAGAGGGGGAGAAAACGGGGGCAACGGTGCTGGAACCACTGATGCCCCTTTTTGTTGAGGTAAAGGCGGGTTTAAGCGATAGGCATGTGCATGGTTGGTTAACGTTAATTACATCCTTTACTGTCGATAACGATTTGACCATCCAGTACATCGTACCGGGCGCCGATGGCTTCGCAGATAACAGTAAGTTTTTCGTAAAGCGACTGATCCGTAAGCGTCGCTGTTAGTGGACAATGACTCAGTACGTCTTTGTCGAACAGAATATCAACTTGATAGGCCCGTTTCAACTCGGTCAGTACATCAGAAACAGGGGTATTGGTAAACTGGAACGTAGGGACATTTCCAGGAGATGTAACGATTTCCGGATTGTCGCGAAGAGTTTTAACCATTCGGTCCTGGTCTCTCTCAAAAATTACTTTCTGATTGGTTGTTACAATCAGCCCAGTTAACTCCCGGCTGGTTTCTACTTGACTGGCTTTTCTATCCGTTGTTTCGATAACCGACACCCGTCCTTCCTTTACCTCAATTGTTGTTTGGGTAGCTCTGTCAGTTGCCCGAATCAAAAAACTCGTACCTAGCACTTTCGTTATGAGCTCATTAGCGTAAACTAAAAAAGGCCGCTTCGTATCTTTCGTCACCTCAAAAAAAGCCGTTCCTGACAAATAGATTTGTCGTCGGTCGGCTGCGAACTGAGCCGGATAGCTGATTCGGGCGTTCGGATTTAGGATAACCCGGCTTCCATCGGCCAGAAACACCGTTTGCTTGGCCGTTGTCTGGTTCTTTTTTTCGATGAGTGATTGCCCTGCAATGCGCTGATCGTAGGCGCTACCGGGTGTTCGGGCTGGCCAAAGGCACCAACCGATTCCTAAAGCCAGAACAACAACAGCAGCACGCATGAGCCAGGTCAAGCGGCTGGTTAGCGGAATGATTTTTACGTCAGAAGATTCGTCTTGATCCAAATGCGTGCTAATCGGCTCTTCCTTGCTGGCACGGGCTTTAGCTACTAGTTTCTGAATTTCATCCTGGATTTCGGACTCGCTCAACCGGCTTTCGTACCGCCGGTACACGCTACGGAGCAAAGCCTGAGCATGCTGAATATCGGACTCCTGCTGCGGATTCTGCTGTATGAAGCTGGTCCAGAAGAAAACCTCTTCAGATTCCTGATAGCGAACCCAGCGTTGGAATCGAGCATCCAGCACAAAGTCTTCGAGGCAATAATCAGCGTATGGATTCATGAGAACAAAAGGCTTCTATCTATACATAGGCGACCTTCTGTCCGGAATAATCAAAAAAAATCAATTATTTTTTAAATACGTGGAAGGTGAGATCTAAAATCGGCTTTTCAGTTCCTGAAGAGTACGGTATAACAAATTCGCAACGGCCTGCCTGGTGATAGACATAACCTGCGCAATCGACTCATTATCGAGGTTTTCGTAAAACTTCAGGTAAATGATTTCCTGCTGTCGCTTAGTCAGTGAAGTCAGGTGATGGGTAAGCTGTTGAAGCTGAATGGCATGTGTTTCCCCGTCAATAATTTGCTGTTCGATGGATAATTCCCCCAAATCGTCGGCGTCAAAATCGAGTTCATCTTCCGAGGTAAGCCACTGGTGCTTCAGGCTTTCTTTATAAATCTTACGCCGTAACGACTTCAGTAGATAAAACTTTACGAACTCAGTATCGCCCAGGGTTTCGCGTTTATACCAGAGTTCCATAAATAAATCCTGAAGGCAATCTTTGACAAACTCCCGGTCTTTGGAAAACTTAACGCCATAACTAAACAGGCTTTTATAGAAACGCTGGGCGATTTGCCCAAAGGCGACCTCATCGCCCCCACGAAAGGCATTCCATAAGTCTGCATCCAGTACATTCGTTTTATTAGGGCTTGCCATTACACACTAAGAAACTACAAACATAGCTACCCCGACTACTAAAAGTATATATTTTTCTACCTCTTGTCCTAAAATTACATAAACGAATAACCTATCGTCGCTGAAGTAGCCTCTTCACCTAGGAGACCATTGCGCCTAAACCCATGATCTTAAGGAAGTAAGATTGGATATACTATTAAACATTCACCTGCAAAGCAGATAGATTTGGTAAAAGGTGGCGGGCATATACACAAAAAGCCCACTGAAATCAATCTCAGCGGGCTTTTTATATAGCTAAAACTAGCTTCTATTACTTCTGGAACGACCCAAAAATGTAATCCCACATCGGCGACGATACACCGTAGTTGCTTTCTGGGTTTTTGTAGTGGTGAACGCTATGGTTAATCCAAAGCTGTTTGAAGAAATTCTTAGGTGGTGCGTACGCATGTACAATAAAGTGCGTGGCCAGATAACCCGAATAACCTACCAGGAAGCCAGGGAAGAACGCATAAGCAGCTTCGCCCATCAGCAAAAAGAACAACCCAAAGAAAAAAGCGGCTACGAAAATAGCCAGCGCTGGAGGCATAGCCAACCGGGTTTTATCTTTTGGGTATTCGTGGTGAATGCCGTGGAAGGTGTACTGAATTTTGGCCCGCTGGGGTGTTGATGGTGTTAAATGGTAGAGATACCGGTGAAGAATGTATTCAAATAGTGTAAACGAAAATAGCCCTACCATAAACAACAGCCCAATGGTGGTATTGCTCATATCGGTATAGGTATACGCATACCAGCCCAAAAACACGGATAAGACAATCCACATCGAGATCGGAACCATAATGTGGGTGCGCGATAGCGCTTCTAAAATGGGATTATCAAATAATTTTTTGGTGCCGCTATTTTTAGGCCGGGTTTTACCGTGACCAGCCATGGTTTGCAGCTTTTCAGTAGTAGATTCCATAAGTTGTACTCAATTAACAGTGCAAAATTACAATGAAAATAAATTCATAAGGTCAATATAGTAAACTCTATTTACTATATTTTAATTACGACTTGCTAACCTCTAACTGATCCGCAAGTTTTTCCTGCATAGCTGTCACGTCGCCTTTGGGTAGTTTTGGTCGTATAATCAGGCGTAGTGAGTTATTGTATGTCAGGTAGTTAAACATCCAGTTCAGGAAGATGGCTAGTCTATTTTTTACGCCAACAATTGACATTAAGTGTACGAATAACCACGTAAGCCAGGCAAAAAATCCCTGAAATTTGAAAAATGGCAGATCAACTACAGCTAAGCCTCGGCCAATGGTTGCCATTGTTCCTAAATCATGGTACGTAAATTCCTCGGGTTGCTCGTTTCGAACCCAATGGATGAAGTTCTTAGCCAGATGTCGCCCCTGCTGAATAGCAGGTTGCGCTATCTGTGGGTGACCGTTCGGCCATTTTTCTTCAGCCATCATTGCCACATCACCAATGGCGAATACATCGGTAAAGCCCTGAACCTGACTATAACGATTGACCAGCACACGCCCACCCCGTCCGATAACCTCGGTGGGTAAGCCAGCCAGTGGATTGGCTTTCACCCCAGCCGCCCAGATCAGGTTGTTGGTTCGTAGCGTTGTCCCGTCGTTCATGGTAACTGTCCGTCCGTCGAAATCCTTCACACGGGTATTCAGTCGTACGTGAACGCCCAGGCCTTGTAAGTATTTCAACGAATGCTCCTGCGATTGTACCGACATTGGCCCTAGCAATTCGGCGCCCGACTCAATGAGGTAAATATCCATCATCTTGAAATCAAGCTCAGGGTAATCCTTTGGCAAAACGGTCTTACGCATTTCGGCCAGCGTTCCACACAACTCCACACCCGTTGGACCGCCACCCACAACAACCACATCCATCAAGCCTTCCCGCTCATCAAGCGTTTCGACACTTAACGCATCCTCGAAATTCTGAAGCATCCGGTTTCGCAACGCAATGGCCTCCGCTACCGATTTCATTGGCAGGGCTTTCTCGATAATGTTCTGCTGGTTGAAAAAATTAGTGTCGGCCCCGGTCGCCATCACTAAATAATCGTACGTAATTGGCCCCAGCTCCGTATCAATAGCCTTGTCGGCCGTCCGAATTCCCGTGACATTGGTCACACGGATATGTACGTTTTTGCAATTACCAAACACCGCACGCAACGGAAACAGAATCGAGTTTGCTTCTAAACCAGCTGTCGCAACCTGATAATAAAGCGGTTGAAATTCATGATAATTCTGTTTATTGATCAGAACTACCTGGAACTCCTTTCGATGAGATAGCTTACGGGCCAGTTTCAGGCCACCAAAACCAGCACCAACAATGACTACGCGCTTACGGTCGGTTTGAGGTATGTTTGGGTTCATTCAACTATATGATTTACACCAGACTGTTGATGATCGATCATTGACAGACGGTGTGCATTTTTGGTGATGAGCCTCTGACCACACAAAAGTCGGCAAAAGCTACTTGCAACAAACTGACAATTGTAACATCAACGACTGATATTTGTTAGGTTTAGCTCAAGACACCAGCGAATGAGCTGTCTGTAATACGCGCTCGTAATGAGCTTCGTAGAGGGGCAAGATACGCGATAGCTCAAATTCTTTAGCCCTTGCCAGCGCATTTTCTTTGAATGTGGGCAGATTGGCATCATCCAGTACATAGAGCGCGTTTTTGACCATATCGTCCACATCGCCAACCGGACTCAGGAAACCCGTAACGCCCTGAATGTTCAATTCGGGCAGTCCACCCGCATTGGAGGTAATCAGAGGCACTTCGCAGGCCAAGGCTTCGAGAGCAGCCAGACCGAAACTCTCGTTCTCGGAAGGCATAATAAACAAATCAGCCACCGACAGCACTTCCTCAACCGCGTCTAATTTTCCCAGAAACCGCACCTGATCATAGATACCCAGATCGCGCACGAGTCGTTCAATCCGAGCTCGTTCGGGGCCATCGCCTACCAGCAGGAGTTTAGCTGGTGTTTGCTGTTGAATATGATAAAAGGCCATCACAGCATCATCAATCCGTTTTACCCGCCGAAAGTTTGATGTATGTACAATCAACTTTTCGCCATTAGGGCAAATGGCTTTTTTGAAATGCTCCTTCTGCTGGCGTTTGAAGCGACTCAGATCAATGAAGTTAGGAATCACTTCAATTTCGCGATGAACATTAAAATGCTTGTAGGTATCCTGCCGTAGATTTTCAGAAACGGCCGTAACACCATCCGACTCATTAATACTAAACGTAACAACCGGCTCATATGAGGCATCTTTACCTACCAGCGTAATATCGGTACCATGCAGTGTAGTCACAATGGGCACATTTCGCCCCTGCGAACGTAAAATCATTTTGGCCATATACGCAGCCGATGCGTGGGGGATGGCGTAGTGAACATGCAGTAAATCAACGTTTTCGTTAATTACCACATTAACCATTGCACTGGCCAGGGCCGACTCGTAGGGCGCGTACTGAAAGAGGGGGTACGAGGGTATATTTACTTCATGATAAAAGACATTTTCGTTGAAAAAATCGAGTCGGGGCGGCTGTTGATAGGTAATGAAATGAATCTGGTGACCATTTTTTGCCAATCCTTTACCGAGTTCGGTAGCCACTACACCACTGCCCCCAAAAGTCGGGTAGCACACAATGCCAATTTTCATGCGTGAGAGAACGAGTTTGTCTCTGAACAACAAATACTAGCAAAAAGAATCCCGAACACACAGGATTAAGTGCCTTGGATAAAATAAGGCAGGTTGCTCGAATTGTTACATAGACTTACTGCGCTGAATCCACTATTTTTACTAAAAAATCCCCCAATGGTTGCGCGGCAGTCAGTTCCTTTCTCAGCGTTTATATCCGGCTTTCTGCGGCTCATTCGGGTGCAGAATCTGCTGATTGTTGTGCTGACGCAGTTACTGGCTCGTTTATTTTTAGTAGGCCCACGCGAGGACAGTCTTCGCTTGTTAACCGACAATGGCTTCTGGCTTCTTTCTTTCTCGACAGTTTGTATTGCTGCAGCAGGCTATATCATAAACGATTATTTTGATGTAAAAATCGATCTGATTAACAAGCCTCAGCGAGTCATCATTGGCCGATACCTCAAACGTCGAGTAGCCATCGGCATTCATCAAGGGTTAAATGTAATCGGCTGCCTGATTGGCCTTTATCTGAGCAAATGGGTCTTTTTGATCGATGTCGTTGCCGTGTCGTTATTGTGGTTTTATTCGGCTAATTTCAAACGACAGCCGCTCATCGGCAATGTTGTCATTTCGCTGCTATCGTCGCTTTCGCTGCTTGTTTTAGCGATTTATTACCGACAAAATGCCAATATGGTACTTATGTACGCCCTGTTCTCCTTTGGCATTTCCTTAATTCGGGAGATCATCAAAGACATGCAGGACATTCGGGGCGATGCCCGTTTCGGTTGTCGTACAATACCTATTATCTGGGGGCTTCGCCGAACCAAATACCTGCTTTATGTTTTAGTAGGCGTATTTGTCGTTACCCTTTTCCTAATTGCCGGTTCGCTTCATAATAGTCGACTGATTCTCATTTTCCTACTCCTCCTCATCCCAATCGCCTGGCTAGTTTACCGACTTGCCCTAGCCGATACCCGACGCGAGTTCGGCTACCTCAGTAGCCTCTGCAAACTCATTATGCTCGTCGGTATTTTGAGTATGATGTGGACGTAGGGTGATGTATGATATAGGCTATATGATGTATCCATGACGAAAATACATACACCCTATATCATACATCATACATATTTACCTCCGTTCACTCAACGATTTTGAAATCTGATTGGTAGGCTAGTACTCTTCCAATTTAATGATTAGATAAAATTAAGTATCTTTCCGACATGGGCCAAC